>JAJXYG010000227.1 GCA_021780705.1 Bacteroidota bacterium | reverse complement strand
GCTATCTATTTGGGTATTCCCTTTGCCGCGGGGGTTATCAGCAGGTATACGCTGATAAAGCTCAAGGGTGAAAAATGGTTCCAGGAGCGCTTTGTCCCGGTAATTTCTCCGGTTACCCTGATAGCTTTACTTTTCACGATCGTAGTGATGTTCAGCCTGAAAGGGCGGCTGATTGTACAAATCCCACTGGATGTGTTGAGGATTGCCCTGCCCCTCGTCCTTTATTTCGCCGTGATGTTCTTCCTCAGCTTTTGGATTGGCAAATCCCTGGGTGCGGATTATTCCAGAAATACAGCCATTGCCTTTACCGCCACGGGCAACAATTTTGAACTGGCCATAGCCGTGGCTATAGGCGTATTCGGGATCCATAGCGGAGAGGCGTTCGCTGGGGTAATCGGCCCCCTGGTGGAGGTTCCGGCCCTGATCGGCCTGGTCAATGTGGCCTTTTGGTTGAAAAGGAAGTATGGACCTGGAAGAGATTCTTCCACTTCACTTTCAGGGATGGCGGGGGATTAATCTTCCTGATTGACCTTATTGATTATTAAAGGGTGCTGATCATTTCCACTTCTTCTTCCCTGACCAGGTTTTTACCGGCATGATCACTGATGATCTTTCCCCCAAAATGAAATACCCCGAAGGCCGTAAGTGCGCAGCAGGCCATAATAGTGGTCATGGGCACCGGAGTAGTATTTTGAAAAAGACTGACCAGGGCGGATGCGCCGGCTCCAATGCTCATCTGAATGGCACCCATAAGTGCAGACGCATTGCCTGCCACATGTCCGAAAGGAGCCAGGGAAAGCGCCGAAGCGTTTGGAAATATAAAGCCCTGGCAACATAAAAATAGAAAGATCAGCAGGGTAGTGGAAAAAAGTTCACTCCATCCAAACAGGGTGAGCAGCAGCAAACAGCCTCCAATCACACTCTGGCTGAAGCAGGCAAAGCGTATGATCTGCTCGCTGGAATATTTTCTTAAAAAGTAATTGTTAACCTGGCTGGAACCAATGATTCCCATTGCAATAAAGGCGAAAATCCACCCGTATTGCCTTTCGTTTACCCTGAATATTTCCATAAAGACATAGGGGGAACCGCTGACATAGGCATACAGTCCCGCGTAAGCAATTGCTCCTGTAAGGGCATAGGTGTAGAACTGGGGATGTTTGAAGATTCCACCGAAATTTTTGAAAATTGCCTGGAATTTTAGGGAGAATTCAGGATCGGGCTTCTTGGTCTCTGGCAGCAAAAAATAAATGCCCGCCATGATCAGCAGGTTGATGGCGATGAGTACCACAAAGATAAAACGCCAGGTGATGAAGGTGGTAATATAGCCCCCGGCAGTAGGGGCAATTATGGGGGATATGGCTACTACCAGCATCAGCAGGGAAAATATTCTGGCGTTTTCCCTCACTTCAAAAAGATCCCTGACGATGGCGCGGGCTGCCACCAGGCCCACGCTTCCGCCCAGGGCCTGCAGCAGTCTAAAAAAGATCAGGTGGTGAATCGAACCTGCCAAGGCGCAGCCGGATGAAGCAAGCAGGTATAGCAGCAAACCCCCATAAAGAGGCCTTTTTCGACCAAATCGCTCCATCAGAGGACCATAGATCAATTGTCCGAAAGAAATGCCAATAAAGAAACTGGAGAGCGACAGGGTCACTTCTGCAATGGTAGTATGGAGGTTGCGGGCAATATCCGGAAAGGCCGGAAGGTACATGTCAATGGAAAGAGGTCCAATGGCAGTGAGCAGCCCCAAAATAAGGATGAGCAGAAAGTTTTTTGAAAATAGGGGCTTTCTCAATATGTGAAATTTTGAGGGTTCAATCCTGGGTGCCTCCCAATCCATCTTCCGATCGAAAGAAGTCCTGGTAATTGAAAGAAGCACTGCTAAATTTAGCCATTCCTGAATTTAAGCGGACTTAAATGCTGGTGTTTTTTAAAGAAATTATTGAAATGGGTGGGTTCAGCAAATCCCAAAGCGTAGGCGATATCAGATACCGGCCAGGTGCTGTGTTTGAGCAGGATTTTGGCTTCCTGCATCAGGCGCGAGGCAATAATCTGCGAGGTGGTCTTTTCGGAGGTTTCCTTTACAGCCCTGTTTAAGTGGTTGACATGGATATTGAGCTGCCGGGCGAAATCAGAAGCAGACCGAAGGCCTACCTGCTGGTGGTTGTCATCAATGGGGAATTGCCGCTCAAGCAGTTCCATGAAGAGGGTGGAGATTCTCTGGGCAGCATCCTTTGCCCTTCGGTCCTGCTTTGGGACAGGTTGCAGTTTAAGGGCAAAATGTATCAGCTCAAATACCAGGGTACGGAGCAGGTCATATTTATGCGGGTACTCGGAGTTGATTTCGGCTAACATCCGTTCAAAGAGCCGGGTGACTTCTTCCACCTGAGCATCTGTTAATTCAAAGATCAGATTGCCATCGGGTTGAAAGACCGAATACTGGTTCAGGTCCCCGAACTGGTGAAAAAAATGCTGGTTAAATACACAGAAAAACCCGCCTGAAACTTCTTCCAGGTGCTCCCACTTATAAGGTATCATTGGATTGGAAAAGGAGAGGGCCTGCTTTTTCACTTCTACTACTTTGTCGGCATAATGAACCTTGCTTCCACCCCGGACCAGCATGATCTTATAATAATCCCTCCGCTTGTAGGGTATGGGTCGGGCCTTGTTTCCCACGAATGGATCGAGCGGGAATACATTGAAATGCCCTATTTCCTTACGGATATTGTCAGGAATCCAGTCGAATTTGCGCTGGTAAAATTCTTCAAGGCTTTCTACCCGGCTCATTTCTTTCAAATTTACCGATTCTCCCCTATTTGTGCTTTTTGCCATGGGGTCAATGAAAAGCATAGGTAAGACTGAGATTCCAGTTCAACCGTGGGCTGCCTGTGATATGAGTCTTCACAATAGTATTCATGAAACCTGAAACAGAAAGTGGAAAATCTTTCCGGGAGAGCGATAGGGTTGAAGTGAAATAAAAACCATCCTGCGCATCCAGTTTCAGATAGTACACCTGCGGGGTAAAGTCAAAGGAGAAATTATCTCCCAAAGGTATCTTTGAAAGGGTGCCGTGTAAAGTGAGATAATGACCATTTTTGATCGAAATCTCTGAAAGCCCCCGTGAATAGAGATAGAATATCCCCACACTTACTTTTTTTGAAACCATATAGTTAGGGGCAAAATCAAAGGAGAGATATCGCTGGGCGGTTGTATAGTTATGGATTACCCCACCTGTAGACAAAGCCTCGGTACTGAAGGCAAAATCAGGATGGACCGCAAGGGTCAGGTTCCAGCGGGATTGTTTGACAGCCTGGTATCTCAGCCAGAGAAAGATATTCCATGGTTTGCCATCCAGGCTGCAGCTGAATTCAGGGTCAAAACTGAGCCTCCCCCTGCTCATGGACACATCAAAAGTACCGGCTGGTTTGTTGAGGGAAAAGGCGGGAATGATGGAAATGCCGTTATTGGTCAGGCTTATGGATCCGGAAATATTGGCCTGCGAGGCCGCAGGCTTTGGACCTGCCGTACTGTCCATGCTTTGGGACAGGGCCCATGGTCCAAAAGACAATAAGGCAAGACTCAAAAAAAATCTTTTGACGGAGGGAGTCTTTTTTTTCATCCTGATCAGTTTGTAGTTGAATGTTTGAGGGTGCAAAAAAAATACTTTTAACACTCCTTTTCTAACCCTTATCAAAGCAATTCTTACGATTTTCACACAATTTGAAGAAAAGGAACTGGTGGCCGGATCCGGGGATTCCCGCAAACCACCCACTGGAAATCCTACATTTGCTAATTAATAAATCGACCACATTGAACGATGTACTGATTATTGAGGATGAACAAAAGGTCCGCAGCCTGCTGGGAAGAATTATCTCCCTGGAAGGATTCCAGGTAACAGAAGCAGGAGACTGCAAGACCGCTACCAAAAAGCTGGAGCAGCAAGCTGTGGATTTGGTGGTTTGCGATGTAAAACTCCCCGACGGTAGCGGGGTGGAATATACGAAATGGATCAAGGAAAGATTTCCATTGACTGAAATTATTCTGCTCACTGCTTACGGGAATATCCCGGACGGGGTACAGGCTATCAAGAACGGGGCCTTTGATTACATTACCAAGGGAGACGACAATCACAAGATTATTCCCCTGCTTCACAGCGCCATGCAAAAAGTGGAGCTTTCCAAAAGGGTCCAGAGACTGGAAAAGCAGCTCGAGGGCCAGTATTCTTTTGAAAATATCATAGGAAAATCCCCTTCTATCCGGGCTGCGGTGGATCTGGCCAGGAAAGTGGCCACGACCGATACGACGGTTTTGCTCACAGGGGAAACCGGAACAGGAAAGGAAATATTTGCCCGGGCTATTCACCAGGCCAGCAAGAGAAGCAAACAAAATTTTGTAGCCATTAACTGTGCTGCCTTTTCCAAAGAACTCCTGGAAAGCGAAATGTTTGGTTTTAAGGCGGGTGCCTTCACCGGGGCGACACGGGATAAAAGGGGGTTGTTTGAAGAGGCTGACGAGGGGACAATATTTCTGGATGAAATTGGAGAGATGAGCCTTGATCTGCAGGCTAAACTATTGAGGGTGATCGAAGCGGGAGAAATCCTGAGAGTAGGAGAATCCAGGGTGACCCGGGTCAATGTCAGGGTCATTGCCGCCACCCACCGGGACCTGAAGTCGGCAATTGAAAATGGCAGTTTCCGGGAAGACCTATATTACCGGATCTCTGTATTTCAGATTCAGCTTCCACCCCTTGTCGAACGACTGGAAGATATTCCCCTTTTTGCCCATCATTTTCTGAAAGTCTATGCGTTGAAAACCAAAAAGAAAATAGACCATATCTCGGATAATTATTTGTCTGCGCTGCAACAGCACAGCTGGAAAGGCAATATCCGGGAATTAAAGAATGTGATAGAACGAAGCGTCATTCTGACCACAGGGGATAAACTGGAGGTGGAAACCCTGCCTTCTGAATTTCATTTGTTTGCTTCCTCTTCCCCTCATAAAGAAATTTCAGCATTTGCTATGGCCAGTGCAGAGAAACTTCATATCCAAAAGGTGCTTAACTATACCCACGGAAATAAGACCAAGGCAGCCGAATTGCTTCATATAGCGCTAACCACCCTTTACCGGAAAATGGAAGAATACGCCATCAAATAGAATTCCTAGCAAATTGAAATACCTACCCTTTCATTATGAAAGGGTTTTTTGTGCCTTTTATTTCCATACATTCTTGTGTAATCATTCACTGTAGGGACTTTCAGCCTTTACGTCATTTTTTGGAGCTTGAATTGACCTATCACTTCCAAAATAAAACACTTCATGCAATGACTATAATTTATTTTCTGCTGGGGCTATTCCTGTTTTACCTCATGTATCTATCTATTAAATGGTTTGAAAAAATATAACTCATGACCGCTTTATTGATTATTTCCATTATCGTTTTTGGCTATATGTGCTATGTATTAATTCACCCTGAAAAATTCTAATTACTATGAATCCTCAAATCACAGGTATCCTGGTGATGTTTGTACTGGTAGCTGCCCTGGCAATTCTATTGGGCAGGTATATGGGTAAAGTCTTCAGCTATGAGCCGACCTGGATTGACCCGGTGTTTGATCCCTTGGATCGTCTTTTTTTCAAGTTAAGCGGGATTGATCCGAAAAGACAAATGACCTGGAAGGAGCACCTGGTGGCCATGCTAACCATAAATGTGATCTGGTTTGTTATTTCTATGGGGGTACTTACGAACATGGGATGGCTTCCGCTAAATCCGGACGGCAATCCTTCGATGAGTGCCGACCTCGCCTTTAATACCTCGGTGAGTTTCATAACCAATACCAACCTGCAGCATTATTCTGGTGAGACGGGAGTTTCATACCTGGGCCAGTTGGTATTGATGCTCTGGCAATTTATCAGTGCCGGCACGGGGATAGCCATCTGCGCGGTCGTCTTTATTGCCATGAAGGAGAAGACTTCTGAGAAACTGGGCAATTTCTATTCCTTGCTGGTGAGGAGTTGTACCCGGATACTGCTCCCGCTGGCCTTTCTGCTGGCGGTAATATTGGTATTTAACGGTACCCCTATGACGTTTAGCGGTAAAAAAACTCTTACCACCCTGGAAGGTAAGGTACAGCATGTCAGTGTCGGTCCCGCCGCCTCCATGATAGCCATTGTCCAGTTGGGAACCAATGGGGGAGGATTTTATGGGGCCAATGGGAGTCATCCCCTGGAGAACCCCAATTATTTCACCGATATTCTGGAGAATGTAGCCATCTTTCTGATTCCGATGGCCATGATCTTTGCGCTGGGGTATGTCCTGAAAAGGAGGAAACTGGCCTGGACGATATTCGGGGTGATGACGGTGGGATTTTTGGTATTGGTGATTCCTTCGGTCATCAGTGAAATGAAGGGCAGTCCCCCAATTGCCCATTTAGGTATTGCGCAGCCCTTGGGAAATATGGAAGGAAAGGAAGTCCGATTCGGACCCGCTGCTTCAGCCTATTGGGCCATCAATACCACCTGCACGAGTAATGGCAGTGTCAATGCCATGCAGGACAGCATGACCCCTGCCACCGGACTGCTTTCCATGCTGGGGATGATGACCAATTGTATTTATGGGGGTGTCGGGGTGGGTTTTTTGAACTTCTATATTTTCATCATCCTGGCGGTATTCATCAGCGGCCTGATGGTGGGAAGGACCCCGGAATTCCTGGGCAAAAAGATCGAGGCAAAAGAAATGAAAATTGCCATGATTGTGGCCCTGCTGCATCCACTACTGATCCTGGTGGGTACGGCTATTTCCAGCTACCTGATCGCTCACTACCCGGGCAGTTATGCAGGATGGCTCAATAATCCCGGTTATCACGGATTTAGTGAGATGCTCTACGAATTCAGTTCCGCCAGCGCCAATAATGGCAGCGAATTTGGCGGACTGGGTACCAATACCCCATTCTGGAATGTGAGTACCGGAGTGATTATGCTCATCGGCCGGTTTCTTCCGATCATCGGTCCGGTAGCCATCGCAGGAATCCTGTCACGGAAAAAATACATTCCCCAGAGCAACGGCACCCTGAAAACCGATACCCTGACTTTCGGGATCATGGTATTTGCCGTGATCTGTATTGTGGCGGCTCTGTCGTTTTTCCCGGCACTTACCCTGGGGCCCATCACTGAATTTTTTGCCAAGTAAATAAATGCACAAACAAAAGGAAATGAAAACTGAAAATACCTCTTTACTCCAAAAAGACCTGATCGGCCAGGCATTCAGACAATCCTTCGTGAAGCTTTCTCCAAAAATTATGGTGAAGAACCCTGTCATGTTCACTGTAGAGATTGGGACCGTTATCCTGTTGGTGGTTTGTGTGCGTGCACTGCTGGGGGAGACCTCCCAGGGGGGGCTGGCCTATAACCTGACGGTGCTGGTAGTATTGTTCCTCACCCTGCTTTTTGCCAATTTTGCCGAGGC
>JAJXYG010000061.1 GCA_021780705.1 Bacteroidota bacterium | reverse complement strand
CGCAAAAGGCATCCCGAGTTTGCGGCAGATTTCGCGCAACACTTTCATGTGATGGATTTGTTCATCACCGATGACATATATGCTTTCATCGAGGTGATACTCGCTAAACTTTTGACGGGCAAGCCCGATATCCTGGGTCATATAAACCGAAGTGCCATCTCCTCTCAAAAGCAATTTCTCATCCAGTCCGCAATCAGTTAAGTCTATCCAGACGCTGCCGTCCTCTTTACGGAAAAGCAGTCCCTGATCCAGGCCTTTTTGGACAAAATCCTTTCCCAATAGGTAGGTCTGGCTCTCATAGAAGGTCTTGTCAAAATCGCAACCGATCCTTTGATAGGTCTCTTCAAATCCCTGGTATACCCAGCCATTCATCGTTTCCCACAGTGCGCGGACACCGGGATCTCCCTTTTCCCAATCCAGCAGCATCTGCTGGGTCCTTTTCATGATGGGCGCTTCACGTTCGGCCTCTTTCTCAGGCATTCCCTTTGCCACCAGATCCTGGATTTCCTTTTTGAAAGCTTCGTTAAACCTGACGTAATAATCCCCGACAAAATGATCTCCCTTTTTGTGGGTAGATTCCGGGGTAGCCCCCCCGGCAAATTCCTGCCAGGCGATCATACTTTTACAAATGTGAATTCCCCGGTCATTGATGATACTGGATTTGATCACCTCATGGCCTCTGGCCTTCAGAATTTCTGCCACACTCCAACCCAGAAAATTATTGCGGAGGTGACCCAGGTGCAAAGGCTTGTTGGTGTTGGGGGAGGAATATTCCACCATGATCCGTTTCACCGGGGTGGCGGGAGTTTTTCCAAACAGGGGGTCCTTATAATTATCTAGCAGGAAATTGGTCAGCGCCTGGTCTGAGAGGGTCAGGTTGACAAATGCCTTGATGACATTAAAATCACTGACCAACCCGTCGCTATTTTTTTTGAGGGCTTCTCCCAGTTTTTGAGCCAGGGTTTCAGGAGGGAGTTTCAGTTTTTTTACCAACGAAAAAAGCACAATGGTATAATCTCCCTCAAATTCATCCCTGGTTTCATTGATCTGAAAATCATCTTCACTAAATGGTTGCTGGAAGAGTGTCTGCAGGTTGTCGCACACAATGGCTTTGAGGTGATGCGTAAATGTCATATTCTTCATGATGAGGGGCAAAATTAAACTTCCTGGTGCAAAAATACCTGTTGGATACGAGCCTACCTGAAACCAACCTGAAAACAGGGAATTTTTGCCTATTTAAAAGTATGGGCTGATTTCCCCATAGAGGGGAAAATGGCCCGGGTACCCGAACTATGGACAGGGGTGAGTGAATTTTGTCTATTTTCTCCATGTAATACCCCACGAAAGGAGCCGTCCCGAGCCACATTTTGACTCTCGCTGGGCTAGTATGGCTTTTTTACGGCAATTCTAATATTATGGTTTGGACGCCTTGCGGCATCCCGGTGAGGACAGTTATATTGATACCTGAAAAAATTAATGCTTAATTTTGCGCCTTCAAAAATTTTAGGACGCCATGATCAATGTGAATAATGTCACCCTGGCATACGGGAAGCGAGTCCTGTTTGACGAGGTAAACCTGAATTTTACCAAAGGTAATTGCTATGGGATTATTGGAGCAAACGGGGCCGGGAAATCTACTTTTCTCAAGATCATCAGCGGAGAAATCGAGCCCAACAAGGGCTCGGTATCCATTGGTGCCAACGAGCGGATGGCTGTCCTGAGGCAGAACCAGTTTGAATTTGATGAATTTACCGTACTGAACACGGTGCTGATGGGCCATAAGAAGATGTGGGAGGTTATGCTGGAAAAGGATGCCATTTACCTAAAAGAGGATTTCAATGAGGAGGATGGGATGCGGGCAGGTCACCTGGAAGCCGAGTTTGGGGAAATGGGAGGGTATACGGCGGAAAGTGATGCGGCCACCCTGCTCAATCAGTTGGGGGTACCGGAAGAGTTGCATCAGAACCTGATGAGGGATGTGCCCGCCAATATGAAGGTGAGGGTATTGCTGGCCCAGGCCCTTTTTGGCAACCCGGACATACTCCTGCTGGATGAGCCTACCAATAACCTTGACGTGGAAACGATATCATGGCTGGAGAACTTTTTGGCCGACTACGAAAATATCGTTCTGGTGGTAAGCCATGACCGGCACTTTCTGGATGCGGTCTGTACCCATGTGGCAGATGTGGATAAGCAGAAAATCAAAATTTATACGGGTAACTATACCTTCTGGTATGAAAGCAGCCAGTTGGCAGCCCGCCAGGCCGGTGACAAAAACAAGAAACTGGAAGAAAAGAAAAAGGACCTGCTGGAATTTATTGCGCGCTTCAGTGCCAATGCGTCAAAGAGCCGCCAGGCTACGGCCAGGAAAAAGGCATTGGAAAAGATTGTATTTGAAGATATTACCCCCAGTAACCGCAAATACCCTGGAATTATCTTCAAGATGGAACGCGATCCGGGCAATCAGATACTGCGGGTGGAAAAACTTTCCAAGGCTACCGAAGGAAGGACCCTTTTCAGCGACGTAACCTTTGATGCGGTAAAGGGGCAAAAAATCGGATTTCTCAGCAGGGATCCGGCCGCAGTCACGGCATTTTTTGAAATCATTAATAACCGGATGAAGGCAGATAAGGGGCATTTTGAATGGGGGACTACCATTACCTCGGCCTATCTACCCAATGATAACTCCGATTTCTTCAAGGAGGACCTGGGGCTCCTGGACTGGCTCAGGCAATTTGTGCCCCCTACGGTAACCGATGTGGATGAAGATTTTCTAAGGGGCTTTTTGGGCAAAATGCTATTTAGTGGGGATGAAATAAAAAAGAAGACCAAGGTGCTTAGCGGTGGGGAAAAGGTGCGCTGCATGATTAGCAGGATGATGCTGCAAAACCCGAATGTGGTTATCCTGGATGAACCGACCAACCACCTTGACCTGGAAAGTATCAGTGCTTTTAATGACGGAATGATTAATTTCTCCGGAATTGTCCTGCTCACCACCCATGACCACCAGTTTATGGATACGGTAGCCAACCGGATCATTGAACTCACCCCGGGAGGAATTATTGACAGGCTCTGCACCTATGATGAATATATCACGGATGAACGAATTCGGGAAACCAGGGCTGCCCTTTATGCTAAAGTTTCCTAAGTAACCACTGCTTTCCCTCTATTTTCGGACACCCTTTTCAGTGGAAAACTTGTTCAGTATGAGCACCATGTGCGACAATGGAAGGGAAAAAAGTGACCGGAACTTTGGCCAGGATATATTCCTAATAAAAATATAAATTCTCATATATATTAAATTAAAGCTTCAAATAAATCTTCAGTAATGAGAGAATTGGATATTTTTGTGTCGAATAAAAATTACTGAAGAAAGACCAATTTTATGAAAAAGATACTCCTATCCCTTGTGATCACTATTTTTGCCGCCTCACTTAAAGTAGAGGCGCAGGAATATCAAACCGCCCTGGGTGCAAAATTTTATGCCACCGACTTTACTTCTGGCGGAATCAATATTCGTCATGCCACCAGTCAAAAAAATGCACTGGAAGGTACCCTGTTATTTTTTGACGGAGGCCTGGGTGTGGAAGGACTCTATGAATTTCAAGGCCCCATCAATGGCGCTCCGGGTCTCCAGTATTATGTCGGAGGAGGGGGAATGCTGGCTTTCGGCACAGGCAGGTTCAATAATAACAGTACAGCATTTGCCCTGAGGCTCACCGGGGGACTGGATTACAAATTCACGGATGTCCCTATTGATCTCAGTCTGGGCTTTGATCCGTTCTTTTATCTGGCCCCGGCTACCGGTTCTGACCTTTCCCTGGGCTTGGGTATACGATACGTAATCAAATAATACCTAATTTCAGATATCATATTCGGCAGGAAGCATGAGAAAGAAGATTATTAGGTTTATCGATTACTTTTATCCTTATTTCAAAAGGTTCCTGCCGCTTCAGACATTTAGGTATGCGGTATGCGGCGGCAGCAATATGCTGCTGGATATTTCGCTGTTCTTTATCAGCTACAATTTTATTTTGAAAAAGCAGGTGCTTCACCTGGGTTTTCTGGCATTACAGCCGTATACCGCGGCCCTGATGATGGCATTTTGCGTCAGCTTCCCCAGCGGGTTTCTGCTGTCTAAATATATTGTCTTCAATAATTCCGAGCTTCGGGGGAGGGTGCAATTATTCAGATATTTACTTATCGTGGCAGTCAATCTGATCCTTAATTATATCATATTAAAAACCCTGGTGGAAATGGCGCATCTCTATCCCACGGTGGCCAGGGTTATTACTACCTGCATTGTAGTCACTTTCAGCTATCTTTCTCAAAAACACTTCACCTTTCGCACCGCTGGCAAGGCACTGGCCGGCGAGGAGGTTTTTCTCAAATAGCCCCTGGCAAAACCTTGAGTCAATCCCTGCGGGATTGACACGATAACCGTTTGATTGTCAGAAAATAATATTTTGTCCTGCCCCGTCATGGTTTTTCTGCCATTTTTGCACTTTTTTCCGCTTGGCATAAACCTTGTCCTTTAATTTCCATAAAATTATCAATTATGGCAAAAATTATAGGAATAGACTTAGGTACAACCAATAGCTGTGTGGCAGTTATGGAAGGCAATGAGCCCGTAGTAATTGCGAACGATGAAGGAAGGCGGACCACACCTTCGGTTGTAGCTTTCTTGAAAAACGGAGAAAGAAAAGTGGGAGATCCGGCCAAAAGGCAGGCGATTACCAACCCCCACAATACGATTATGAGTGTCAAGAGGTTCATGGGGCATAAGTGGGATGAAGTGACCAGCGAAGTGGGCCATTGGAGCTATAAGGTCGTAAAAGGAGATAATAATACGGTCCGCATAGATATTGAAGGCAGGCAATACACCCCTCAGGAAATTTCAGCGATGATTCTTCAGAAAATGAAAAAGACTGCAGAAGATTACCTGGGTCAGGCGGTGAATGAAGCGGTGATTACCGTGCCTGCGTACTTTAATGATGCCCAGAGGCAGGCCACCAAAGAAGCCGGAGAAATTGCCGGATTGAATGTGCGCCGTATCATCAATGAGCCCACGGCTGCCGCCCTGGCATACGGTCTGGACAAAAAGAGTATAGACCAGAAGATCGCGGTCTTTGACCTGGGTGGAGGTACTTTCGATATTTCCATTCTGGAACTCGGAGACGGCGTTTTTGAAGTGAAATCCACCAATGGGGATACCCACCTGGGTGGGGATGATTTCGATAAGGTGATCATGGACTGGCTGGCAGCAGAATTCAAAAAGGATGAAGGCATCGATCTTCACAAAGATCCGATGAGCTGGCAGCGTTTGAAGGAAGCTTCTGAAAAGGCCAAGATCGAACTGTCCTCTTCCAGTGAAACTGAAATCAACCTTCCCTATATCACTGCGGTTGACGGGGTGCCCAAACACCTGGTGAAAAAGCTGACCCGGGCGCAATTCGAAAAACTTTCCGATGAATTATTTACAAGGTGTCTCAAACCTTGTGAGGCTGCCATCAAGGACGCCAACCTTACCGTATCTGACATCAATGAAGTCATTCTGGTAGGGGGATCCACCCGTATTCCCCGGGTTCAGGAAATGGTGGAGAAATTCTTTGGAAGAAAACCCAATAAGGGAGTTAACCCTGATGAAGTGGTAGCCATTGGTGCCGCCATACAAGGTGGGGTGCTTACCGGTGAGGTGAAGGATGTATTGCTGCTGGATGTGACCCCGCTTTCCCTCGGTATTGAAACCATGGGTGGAGTGATGACCCGGCTTATTGACAGCAATACCACCATCCCTACCAAAAAGACGGAGGTGTTTTCCACCGCTTCAGACAACCAACCTGGGGTACAGATCCATGTGTTGCAGGGTGAAAGGCCCATGGCCTCCCAGAATAAGAGCCTGGGTACCTTCAATCTCGACGGGATCCCACCGGCACCCAGAGGGGTTCCTCAAATTGAAGTCACCTTTGATATTGATGCCAATGGTATTTTGAATGTATCCGCGAAAGATAAGGGCACCGGAAAAACCCATAACATCAGAATTGAAGCAGGTAGCGGACTGAGCAAGGAAGAGATCGAAAAGATGAAGAACGAGGCCAAAGCCAATGAGGCTTCTGATAAATTGGCCAAGGAAAGGGTGGAAAAGATCAATCAGGCTGACAGTCTTATCTTCCAGACTGAAAAGCAGATGAAGGAATATGGCGACAAGATCCCCGCTGATAAAAAGGCACCGATTGAGTCCGCATTGACCAAGCTCAAAGAAGCCCATAAATCCCAGGATATAAGTGCTATCGATACGGCCGTGGCTGAAATGAATACCGCCTGGACGGCTGCCAGTGAGGAGTTGTATAAAGCTTCCCAGCAAACCGGGGCCACAGAGGGCAACGGTCAGGCAAATGCCCAGCAGCCCGGTGGTCAGGAAAGCCATGAGGCAGCGGAGGACAATGTGACTGACGCGGAATTTGAAGAGGTGAAATAATCCTACCTGGTATATAGTGATAAGACGTAATCAGTAAAGAGGCTATTATTTGGTAGCCTCTTTTTTTTTTGAGGTAATTGGATTTACATTTGTAGCCCAAATAATAAAAAATTCTTCCCCTGAAAAATTGCTTCAAATGCCAAAAAAGATCTTAGGATATCTCGTACTGCTGTGGGTGATGGTGCTTTTCCAGACCCGGGAGGGGCAAGCTTTTTCCATCGTCAGGAAATCAACGGATGTTTCCACCCCGGTTCCCAAAGATGCCACACCTGATTACCTGAAAGGTGCTTATTTTGTCAAGATGACTCCTCGGGAGTTTTCGGTGGCCACAGGCAAGAACCTGAATATTTTCCAGAGAATCTATTTCAAGGCAATCCAGCACCGGATCCGCAAACAGCTGCAGGATCATCCCAACCTCCTCATCACTCAATATTACGACCCGGTCCATGAAAAATTCAAATTTAACCTGCTTTGGTTTGTAATCGGGTCATTTATTGGACCACTTGGGGTGCTCACGGCCTACAGTTCGAGGTCCAGAAAGGGAGGACCCACCAGAAAAAGCAAGCTATTCTCGGTGTGGCTGGGTTTGCTGTTTTTCATCGTATGGTTTGGTTACATTTTTATATTTTGAACCAGATTCCCGGTAAGAAAAAATTATGGGTCCGGATGGGGAGTAATTTAATGTGTAAGTTTTACATTGTTAAACAATCTGCTTATATTGCTCTTCCTAATTTCTGCTTTTGATAAACTACCCCGCAGCAAGCTACCGGGGTATTTAACCCTGACTAGTGATTCAAAGTACAATACATAGTCGAGTTTTCAGGATGGTTTTGGCAACGCCTGCGCGCGGCAATATTTTTGCTGGCATTGATGTCAGCGTCCATATCTGGTTTCCGCGAGGGTCCACACTCAAACCGTTTTCGTCTTCGTCTTCCTATTTGATGACACACACTGCAGGTTTGAGCGGTAGATATTTCCGCCGGATCCACCACTACCAGCGGTACTCCCTGGAGCCTGCTTTTGTA
>JAJXYG010000252.1:1668-7525 GCA_021780705.1 Bacteroidota bacterium | reverse complement strand
ATCGACTACAAGAACATGCCCTTGTTTATCAACGATAGCCTGAATGGCAAAAGCTTTTATATAAAAAATGAAAGCAACATCAATAACTTTCAAATCCACGGCGACATGAATTTTATCAACCAGGATAAATTCAGCCTGACCGCTGCTCTGGACATGAATACCTACACCGGGCTACATGACAATGCGAAAGCCTGGGAATTAATCCCCCTGCAATTTACCAGTTCCATGCGGTGGTTTGCTTTCAAGCAATTAATGGTCAAAGCAGACCTGGTAGCTTTTTCTGGAGCGAAAGCCCTCCTGAAAAATGGAGCAGAAAAGATCTTGGCAGGTGGAACGGACCTTAGCCTGGGAGGAGAGTTCAAGATCACGAACCGCTTTAGTGCCTGGGTGGATTTTGATAATGTGCTCAACAGCAAATATGAAAGATGGAACAATTATCCGGTCTATGGACTTCAGGTAATTGGCGGCATTTTGATCCATTTCAAATAATGGGTATGGCCTTTCCCGCCTAGGGCTCTTGGTGACGGGTATATAATACCCTTACATTGGGCCAATTCAGACAGAAATATTTTACTTTCAGATATTAGCGTCCTACATTTGAAGGTAGGGCAGTGGCTACAGTCTTTCTTTTGGGATGCTTCGGTGACAGGTCCGGAAGGACAGTTACCTTTTGTTATGCCGTATTTCGCAGGCAAGGCATACCAGGGCAAAGAGAAGGTTTCCTGCTTTATTTAATTCAAATTTCACTGATATTTGCTTGAAAGATGCAAGATTTAATCGCCTCCTACCTGGCCCAAAAAAAAGAATGTAGCCTGCCTTTAATAGGAAGGATCGGAATCGGTCCGGGGACTGCGGTATCGAAACTGGTGGATTTTCAGATTGTCAAACCTGAAAGGGAGATTCTGTTTGATTCCAAGGATGATTACCTATCAGATGATTTTATTGATTATGTGTCCTATAAAGAACATATCACTAAAGAAAAAGCGGAAGAAACGATCAATAACTGGTGTCTTAATACCAAAATGAAACTGGATGAAGGAGAAAGGATTTATTGCAATTCTTTCGGGTGGTTTCAAAGAGGGGAAGACGGCCATGTTCAATTTTTCAGCAGCAATGAGCTGTCCCTTTTTGACCCCGTGAATTCCAGGAAGGTGGTCCATGAACAGGATCAGCATACGCTCCTCGTGGGGGATAAGGAAGCCACCACAGAGGAAATGAACACCTACTTTGAGGAAAAGGCCCAGGAGGAAAGGGAAAAGATCATGAAATTATGGGTACCCTTGCTAATAGGGGCCGCCATCCTGTTCCTGGCATTGTATTTCTTAAATAATTCGTTCAATCTTTCTTCCATCGGCAACCAGATTCGGATACCTCAGGTAGAAATTCCTTCCTAGTATAGTATACTTTCCTAGAGTGGGAATACTGAACCCGCCTTTTGCCCCCTGACTTTGAAAAAGTCAGGACATCTGGATGGTAGACATAAAGGCGTAAGGGTTGATGGAGTAGTGGCGGTCAAAATCCATGTAATATTCCCCCAGTTCCAATTTAATAAAAGCAGAGGCTTCCCGGATTTCCCAAAGGTGTAATTTAACCCCTGGATTCTTAATGATGATTTCTGGAAGCATGACCGGAAGCATGCCGTTCCAGCAGGCTACTTCGAGTCTTTCCTTTTCGGTGAGCCGGTAATGGTTGTCCATTCCGTATTCTTCGCAAAAATTTCCGAGTGTGAAACTGGTACCGGTAACCAGCAGAATCTCTTGTTGGGTGAAGTTTCTTTCCATTATTTGGTGTTTAAAGGGTTAATCCCTGGGCAGAATACTGCACAGTCGGTTCGCGATGGGGGTCAACAAAAAATAAGTGGAAAATGGATTAATGCCAGCTAATACAACCAGAAAATGAGGATTTCCTTAATGTGGATGGTATTAAATCTGCCGGAATTTTCAAATTGATAATGGTAGCAACAAAGTGGTTTCACTCAGCTGGGGTAAAAATAAAAAAACTTTTCATTATTTGCAATGCCAAGGGCAATATTCAATATAAAACATTGAATTATAATTAAATAGCTGCCAATACATCCGATTTACAATCCCATTAAAAATTGACTGTGAATATAGTCCACCACAGAGGGAAGGCTGTGGGTTTGCTCAAATGTTTTCAATTGCCGGTCAGCTCCGGTCCCTTCCTCCAGGATCTTATTTACATAACCTATGGTATTGCGGATTCCGAGGGGACCCGCAACGTCATCGATGAAGTCGAGCAGTTCGTAAATGAGCACCCGGGTATTGACTTCAGCCTCTTTCCCAAAATCAATCATGGAGCCCTCAATCCCATACCTTCCTGCACGCCATTTATTTTCATTAATGAGGGCCCTTGGATAAATGATGAAGTTAAGGTTCTGTGTCCTAAGTTTATACAGTTTGGCACAAATTCCCTGGAATAGGGCGGCAAGGGTAATGGTTTCGTGAACCGTGAGGGGAACATCACAAATCCGAAATTCCACCGTATTGAAAAAGGGATGCACCCTTAGATCCCACCAAATTTTCTTTGCATTGTCTATGCAATTGGTTTTGACCAGCAATTTTACATAGTTGTCATACGCTTCAATCGTGTCAAAATAATCCGGTATCCCGGTACGCGGGAATTTATCAAATACCTTGGTTCTGAATGACTTATAACCAGTCTGGCGTCCCTCCCAAAATGGAGAATTGGTGCTCAGGGCATAAATATGTGGTAGGAAATATCTTGCCGAATTGGCTATATGGATCGCCATTTCCCGGGTTTCCATCCCCACATGGACATGGAGCCCAAAAATCAGATTACTTCTTGCGGCCTCCTGCAATTCCCGGACGATGTCATTGTAGCGGATATGGTCAGTGATCAATTGCTGCTCCCAGTGACTAAATGGATGGGTTCCGGAGGCACCCACCCACATGCCCAGGCTTTCGGCAATACCACTGATGGTCTTTCTCAGGTTGGAGACATCCACAAAGGCTTCATCAATATTTTGACAAATATCGGTCCCCACTTCTACTACGGCCTGATGCATTTCGGCCTTCACTTTATCTTTAATATATTTTTCTCCTTCCTGGACAATTCGTTGCTCATGGCTCTTTAGTTCCCGGGTCACCGGATCGATCACCATATATTCCTCCTCAATGCCGAGGGTAAAGTGTTTGTAGGAAATGCCTGACATAGCTGGGCTTTATATTTTTACCTGGATAATTAGGATAGTTTTTGTCCGGAAATGCTTCTTTTGAGGTATTCACCCCATGTGAGGTTGTCCAGGTCGTCACGATGGCCCTGGGCTCTTTCGATGGCGTAGTTGGCGGCGGTCTCCACCACCCATTCAAAATTATCTGTACCTACACTGGCCGCATCGGCATCGGGTGCAGGATTGCAAAAATCAATGGCATAGGGAATCCCGTCCCGTACGGCCAGTTCTACTGTATTGAAATCATAACCGAGGTAATTGTTGATTTTGAGGACCAGATCAGTCATCTGCGCCAACTTCTGGGCATCTGGATGAAAATCGGCTACATATCTGAGGTGGTGGGGGTTGCGCGGCTCATAGGACATGATTCTGACGTGTTTGCCCCCAATGCAATAGCACCGGAAATACTCCTCAAAAATGATCTCTTCCTGGACCATCATAACCAGCTGACCGGTTTCTGCATGCTTGGCAAAGAGATCTTCCCGGCTTGTAACCCGGTAGACATTTTTCCAACCACCTCCTGCAAAGGGTTTCATATAGGCCGGAAACCCGACGTAACTAAAGATGCTATCCCAATCCATGGGATAGGCCAGATTGCTGAAAGATTCATCCGAGGTATCGGTGGGCAGATCCCTGGAGGGCAGGATGGCTGTCCTGGGTACAGGCACTCCTATTTTGGTAGCAAGGCAATTATTGAAGAATTTTTCATCTGCACTCCACCAAAAAGGATTGTTGATGACAGCTGTGCCGCATAAGGCTGCATTTTTTAAATATGCCCTGTAAAATGGGATGTCCTGAGATATCCTGTCAATTATTACAGCGTATCCGCTTGGTTCCCCTTGCATGACCTTGTCAATATGAACCGGTTCAGCTTCTACACCTGGTATTTGTTTCTGATTCACCCTTTCAATAAATGCCTCAGGGAAACTTCTTTCTTTGCCGAATAATATGCCGATTTTTTTCATGTTATTTAATTAGGTTTCTTTAGTGAATGTAATTAATATTTTTCAATCTGACTGGCTAGTGAAATGCCTTCCTCTGCGGCCAGATTCCGGACCGACCCAACCCGGATACCCATGGACATACCTCTTATTAAAATACCCAATACTGACTGATACCCTGTCTCAATCATATTTATTCTATTTTTGGTTTTCATGGGGGATACAAAAGTCATTAACCTGGAACACAGAATTTTTTACTCTGACCTCCTGCAAAGGCAGGTCACACTGGACCTGTACTTTCCGGAGGCTCCCGGGACAAATGGAGCGTATCCACTCCTGCTGATTAATGATGGCCAGGACCTGGTAAAATTCAATTTTGAGGGAATCCTTTCGGGTCTGTTAATACAGAATAAATTGGCCCCGCTTTTTTGTGTGGGTATATATTGTGGCCCAGAACGGATCGAAGAATACGGCACCAGCGGCGTGTTGGATTTTAAAGGAAGGGGGAAAAAGGCATCCAGGTACCAGGAGTTTATCACAGGAGAACTTACCCGTTACCTGGAAGAATCCTTCCCAGGGATCCGGTTTTCTTCGAGATCCTGCTGTGGATTTTCAATGGGAGGGCTCAGTGCATTGGATACTGTCTGGAATTTTCCCGACAGGTTTGCCAGGGTTGGCATATTCAGTGGTGCCCTTTGGTGGAGAAAAGTGGATCAGGACGATCCTGATTTTGTAGAATCAAGAGACCGTATAGTGCAGGCCAAAATAAGTGGAGGAGTTTTTCATCCGGGTCTTAAGTTTTTTTTTGAAACGGGAACCCTGGATGAAACCGCAGACAGAAACCACAACGGGGTGATCGACTCCATTGATGATACCCTTGCCATTATTGATGAATTGGCCAGGATCGGCTACCAGCGTGATCAGGACATTCGGTACCTGGAACTGAATGATGGCAGACATGACCTGGCAACCTGGGCAAGGACCTTTCCGGAATTCCTGCAATGGGGGTGGGGGATACAGGAGGAAAGGGGGTAATTTCGCAGGCAAAGGTTCACGGGCTGTGTTCTCTGACTGAAAAGGACTCACCCCCTTGTCATTTTGATCCTCTCCGGGATTTGTATTGGTGTTAACATTTGCTGGTCTAATATTGCACCATAATTTCTGAAATGCGCTATTTTCGAAACCATTTTGGCAGGTGTTTCGCCTTCCTCATTGCCATTCAGATACTTAACATGAGTATTGATTCCCCCAGCGCGCAGATGCCAAAAAATATTCCGGGGGCAGAAAATTTCAACTACATAGATACTTACGTGGAGTTCATCGCAGAAGTTATACTGAAGTATAATAATGCCATTCCTGAGACCAAACATCGCACTCAAAAGGAATTGCAGATGCAAAAGCAATTTGAATTGGCTATTCAGCAAAATGTTGTGATGAAGATTTCTCCCATTGAAACCAAATCCACCGAAGTAGCCTTATTCCACCCCGATTGTTATGCCTGCCGTTATGTGGGTGAAATTACCCCACCTCCTCCAAAATCTCCTTCTAAGTTGGTTTAGATCAGGATTTCAAAATAAATTAGCTGCAGAAATAGTAGCTATTATGAATTCCACCTGTAAGACATTCTTATATCAAAAAAACTTTTCTAAAAAGAAGTGGAATGAACAAGCTTTATCTTATTTTTTCCTTTTGCCTCTGTGTGACA
>JAJXYG010000252.1:0-1658 GCA_021780705.1 Bacteroidota bacterium | reverse complement strand
TCTTCCATGTCCCAAAATGAGATCGATTCCTTTCAATTGGATTCGGTGCCAATGACTATGCAGCAGGTAGAAGATTCCTTCCTAAATAAAAACCTTTCGCTGATTGCTCAGAAATACAGCATTGATTCGGCCAGGGCGACTGTGATTGCTGCCAGGCTGTATAATAATCCTGAAGTGGATTATCAAAATGAATTTTATAACCAGGTGAATCACCAGTTCTTTGGGGTGGAGCGAAGTTTTCAGGTTTCTGAGCTGATCACTATGGCCCGAAAGAGAAACAAGGCCATCCAGTTGGCTACGGCAGGTGTAGCCATAGCCGAAAGCCAGTTTTATGACCTGCTTCGGACACTTCGCTACATCGTAAGAAATGATTTCTACAATATTTATTTTCAGCAACAGTCGGCCAAATTGTATCAACTCGAGATTGCTTCTCTGAAAAAGCTAGTGCCCCTGTTCCAGGATGAGGTTCAAAAGGGCTTTATGGCCAAGAATGACGCCTTACGAATCCAGTCCCAGCTTTACTCCCTGGAAGCAGAGTACGATGGACTCCAGACCGATATTGAAGGTGTAGAGTCCGAGCTCAAATACCTGATCAGGGCGGGTTCCCGGGAATATATCATTCCAAAAGCTGATGTAAGCGCTCTTGACCATGACGTGGTAGCAAGGACATCATTCCAGGTACTGTTGGACACTGCCATGGCCGACCGGCCCGATCTTAAAGTACTGAATGAAGGCATTACATTCAATCAGAATAATCTGATTCTACAAAAAGCACTCGCAAAGCCCGATATCACCGTATCTGCTGCGTATGACCGCTATGGGAGTTATGTGAAGAATTATAATTCCATAGGGGTAGGGATTCCCATTCCCCTTTTCAACCGAAACCAGGGAAATATCAAGAGTGCCGGAATTCAGCTGGAAGTCAGTAAAATCAATTATGAAAATGGCATGGATCAGGTAAGGAGTGAAGTGACCCATAATTATATCACTGCATTGCGCGCTGAAAAATTGTTACTCAGTTTTGACCCCAAATTTGAAACCGACCTTAAGCAAATGATTAGTCAGGTATTGGTAAATTTTGAAAAGAAAAATATTACCATGCTCGAGTTTCTGGATTATTACGATTCATATAAGCAACACATATTGGAATTAAACCAGCTCAAGTATAATAAAATGAATGCCCTGGAGCAACTCAATTTTTCAATCGGCAAAATCTATTTTAACCGTTAACTCCTATTCAAATTTTAGATATCCAAAATAATTAGAAAAGATCATGGTAAAAAATACAGTTCACATCCTTATCATTCTGGTCGCTGCACACCTAATGACTGGATGCAATGACAAAAAGGGGCCAAATGATAAAGCCCAGTTTGTGATTTCAGACTCCTTGATGAAAACGCTGAAAATTGACTCGGTGGGG
Source organism: Bacteroidota bacterium (assembly GCA_021780705.1). Taxonomy (GTDB): domain Bacteria; phylum Bacteroidota; class Bacteroidia; order Chitinophagales; family Chitinophagaceae; genus Ginsengibacter. Next base: position 238 of record JAJXYG010000252.1, on the reverse strand, counting down.
AAATGCCCTATTGTAAATTCCCTGACCCTCACCGGTAAGGTGGGATTCGATGAGGACAAAGTTGCCAGAATATATCCTATGGTGAGTGGCATCATATCCGGGGTTCGCCTCCAGATTGGAGATTATGTCCAGAAGGGGCAGGTGATGGGGGTGATACGGAGTTCCGAGATGGCCGGATATAGCTCCGACCTCGTTTCTGCCAAAGCCAACCTGCTCATTGCCAGGAAAAATATGGATG
>JAJXYG010000153.1 GCA_021780705.1 Bacteroidota bacterium | reverse complement strand
CAGGAGTTACTTTTTGATGAGAACCGGGTCTCCGGGGCAGATCCGCTTGCTTCCAACCTGACAGCAGTTTTTGCATTTTATGTGGACATCATCCTGGGAATGGATTATGACTCCTTTGCACCAAGGGGAGGAGATCCCTATTTCCAAAAGGCGCAGAATATTGTCAATAATGCCCCGGAAGCGACTAGTATTACCGGATGGAAAGCCTTCGATGGCACCCGAAACCGCTACTGGCTGGCAGAAAACCTGCTGAACAGCAAGTACAACCTCATTCATGATGCGATTTACAATTATTACCGGCTCGGAATGGACCATTTGTATGACAATGAAGCAGCAGCCAGGACTGCGATTTTAAATGTCCTCAACCAGCTTAATACGCTGAATACGGACAATCCCAACACCATGATACTGCCCTTTTTCCTTCAGGGCAAGACAGAGGAATTGATCAATATCTTTTCCAAGGCCAGCCCCCAGGATAAGCAAAGGGCGCTTGATCTTTTGGTGAAACTGGACGTGAGCAACGCGACAAAATATAAACAGGCATTGTCATCATGAGAAGACTGATTTTGATAATGGGAACTTTACTGATAGTTTCCTGTGTACATAAGGATGTGGTGCCCTCCGAAATCATTGCACCTTTAAAGATGCAGAAGATAATGATGGACATGGCAGAGGCCCAGTCCTATGCCACTGCGCTGGCCAGAAAGGATTCAACACTGAGCGAAGTGGCGGTCAACAAGGTGCTTACCGGTAAGGTGTTTTCCTTGAATGGGACTACGGAAGCCCAGTTTCAAAAAAGTTATCACTGGTATACCGGTCACCCTGATATTCTGATGAAAATGTTTGACAGCCTCACGGTACAGGCACAGAGAGCGACCTTGTCCAAAATGCATGAGCAGGAGGAATCCCGTGCCTTGCAGAAAGAAATCTTAAAAAAGATTGAAAAATGAATAAGGTATTTGAGAATGCGGAAGCCGCCATCTTTGATATTCCCTCGGGCAGCACCCTGATGCTGGGAGGCTTTGGACTATGCGGGATTCCGGAAAACTGTATTGCAGCCCTTCGGAAGAAGGGGATCAGCCGGCTTACCTGTATTTCTAATAATGCGGGGGTGGATGATTTTGGCATCGGGCTGTTGCTGAAAAGCCGGCAGGTGTCCAAGATGATCTCTTCCTATGTGGGAGAAAATGCGGAATTTGAGAGGCAGTTGCTAAGCGGAGAACTTGAAGTGGAGCTCATTCCTCAAGGCACCCTTGCTACCCGGTGTATGGCTTCCGGTTATGGGATTCCGGCGATATTCACCCCGGCAGGACTGGGCACTGAAGTGGAGCAAGGCAAGGAAGTGCGGGAATTCAACGGCAAGAAATACCTGATGGAGTTGGCCTTCGATGCAGATTTCGCGCTGGTAAAAGCATGGAAGGGGGATACCCTGGGCAACCTGGTCTTCAGGGGAACTGCCCGGAACTTCAATCCCCTGATGGCCATGGCTGGTAAAATCACCATTGCGGAGGTGGAAACCCTGGTACCGGCCGGCCAATTGGATCCTGACAGTATACACACACCCGGGATTTATGTACACCGGATCTTTGAAGGGGTACAGTATGAAAAGCGAATCGAACAAAGGACGGTAAGACCCAGAACCTAAATCTATATAACTTACACGATGCTGGATAAAAATCAAATTGCACGCCGGATCGCACGGGAACTTAAGGATGGCTATTATGTAAATCTCGGAATAGGCATACCCACCCTGGTGGCCAATTATGTTCCTGAAGGGATCCACGTCATGTTTCAATCAGAAAACGGCCTGTTGGGAATGGGGCCCTTTCCATTAGAAGGGGACGAAGATCCTGATTACATCAATGCGGGCAAGCAAACCATTACTACACTTCCGGGTTCGGTATTCTTTGATAGTGCCATGAGCTTTGGGATGATCAGGGCAGGAAAGGTGGACCTCACCGTCCTGGGAGCTATGGAGGTAAGTGATACCGGGGATATAGCCAACTGGAAGATACCCGGTAAAATGGTGAAAGGTATGGGTGGAGCCATGGACCTGGTGGCCAGTGCACGCAATATCATCGTCGCAATGATGCATACCAATTCGAAAGGCGATTCCAAACTGCTTTCCAGGTGCACCCTTCCCCTTACTGGAGTGGGATGCGTCAGACAGATCGTGACGGATCTGGCCATGCTGGAAGTCTCGGAGTCCGGATTTATCCTTAAAGAAAGGGCACCCGGAGTGACGGTGGATGAAATCAGGTCAAAGACGACAGGCAGATTGGTAGTAGCGGGGGAAATTCCGGAAATGGTGTGGTAAAATCTGGCTCCTTTGGCAAAGGCGGCGGTTGGCACCATCCGGTCAGTCGATCAGGGAATTTTTCATTGCAAAGAAAACCAGCCCCACCGAGTTTTTGACACCGAACCGTTCCATCAGGCGGTCCTTGATGGCCTCCACGGTACGGGCACTGATATCCATTTTTTGGGCGATTTCCTGGGCGGTAAATTCCAGGCATACCAGGGAGAGTACCTCCTTTTCCCGTTCGCTGATTACAATTTCACTTTTCAGGTTGGGATTAAACTTTTGCTTGGCAAAGTTCTTCTTGATGAGAACCCGGTTGACAAAATTATTCAGATAGAAGCCGGTTCGCATGACGTCCATGATGGCTTGCCTGATCTCTTCAGGGTCGGTGCTTTTTAGCAGGTATCCATTGGCGCCACTGTCCATGAGGTGTCCCACAAAACGTTCATCTTCATACATAGTAAGGATCAGAATCCGGATGGAGGGGAAATGCTTATTAAGGTATTTGGTCGTTTCAATCCCGTCTTTTACCGGCATCTTCAGGTCAAGCAATACAATATCAGGATTGGCCTTTTCCACCCCCTGGATGAGCTCTTCTCCATTTTCAGCTTCGAGCACAAACTCGATATTGTGAAAGGATCTCAGTGATAATATGACCCCCTTTCTGAAAATTTTGTGGTCGTCCGCAATAGCAACTTTGATATTATCCATAAATAATCCCTGAAAGGTTTTAGGTAAGGGAGAAACCGGGGGGTAATCGAAAGCTATATAAATTATTCGAAATCAATTTTTCCTGGGGATCCTTGGAATCTCCAAGGTCACCTTATAGTAGGTCTCGGTGCTGTCTATATCGAAAAATATCCTGCCTTTGAGTACCTTCATCCTGCTCTCGATATTTTTCAGTCCGAGTCCTTTGGATTCTATATTAAGTCTTTCATACTCATCCTGTAGAATTCCCTTCCCATCATGGTGTATACGAAAGTAAGAAAAATTTCCCTGAACGTTTTGAGTTAGATGAATAAATCCGGCCCCGCTGTGTTTCATGATATTGGTCACCAGTTCCTGTATTACCCTGAACATCAATAACTCCTGATCTTCGGCAAGTCTTTCCCTGTTGTCATGGAACCTCACGCTGGCATTGATCACCCCGGACCCATTGATCTTCTCAAATAAATCCTTGATGGCGGATTCCAGGCCAAAATTCTTCAGGGTGGGGGGCATCAGACTGTGAGAGATATTACGGATAAGTTGGATGGAGTCATCAATAATCTGTTTGGCACTGAATATGGATTGCAATTGGACCGATGGTTCCTGGTGAATCAGGTTTTCGTTGAGGTACAGCCTGGCGGTGGCCAGAAGCGGTCCTGCATCATCGTGGAGGTCAGCTGCAATGCGCTGGCGTTCTTCCTCCTGGAAATTAATAGAGGCTTTGAGGAGCATTTGCTGGCGTTCCTCCTCCATTTTCTGCAATTGCTTGTTAAAGCGGATCACCCTTCTTTGGTGAAATACCACTACGGAAACCAGGGTAATGGCCATAATGAACATACCAATAGTACCCAAAATCAGCACGTTAGAAATGCCGATAGAATTCCCTGATGCCTGTAAAAGGTACATTTATTTCGTAATATGTTTTATTTCCTCATGAAGGAAACGGTTCAAAAATCTTTTTATTATTTGTGGATTGGTTTGCCGGGGGGCTGGTTTTCATAAGCATTGCGACAGATAAAAGGATATTCTTTATGATATTGAAGGAAGAGTTAATGACGATATATTGTTCTCTGAATGCCAAATCCTGGATCATATTCTCAGCCATAATGTAAAGGAAGAAGGTCCCCGACAGATAAATCAGAAATGTGATGATGATCCAGAAATTGGAAGTGGAGTATAGCGTAAGGGTATAGCTTCCTCTGATTTGTATGACCAGATAGTAGATACAGAGAATAATAATGAGGATGGATTCTACCCCCGTGGTGACGGAGTCAAAATCATTCATTTTATTGATGAAGAAATAATCTATGAGACAGAAAGCGCTAAACAAAATCCAAAGGACGATTACTAACCTTTTAACACTTGTCCGTTGGGTTGAATAAATATAGAAAAGAGAGAAGCATGAATACTCAAGGAGCGTGAAAATAGCAAATAAGAAGTAAGGAGTCTCCTGAGATTTATGAATGTGCAGATAAAAAGTGAACCCTTCACTAAACATGCAATAGACCGCATAAAAAAAAACTACCCAGAGAGATTTTTCACGGCTGTGTCTTTTAAAGACCATGAAAAATACTATAGGTAGTACAAACGATATCGAACTAATATTCGCGAGTAAAAGATAAACGGACTTATGATTCACTCCCAAATATAGCTATCTATTTTAGAATTAGGAAATTATGCAGTCAAAACTTCCACAACATATGGTCCATCCAGGTAGATGGTCCTGTCTGCAACAATCCCGTCTTTTCTCTCCAGATCACCGGTGGGATTCACTACGGAATATTCCACGATGTCTTTACCTTCTGCGTCAACCCCGGTATAAACCAAATGCTCTTCATTTTGATTGGTCAGGCATTTGCGGAAATTAATTCCTACACAACCAGGTTGAGCAAGAATCTGTTCCAGGATGTTGCGGCCGATGTAATAGCCAGGAGTTGCGGTCGGGTTAGCTGCCCTGAAAGCTTTGATCAGTTCAATTCCCTCAGTGAGACCAATGTCCTCACCCACTTCGGCCAGGCTCTTGGTTTCTAAGAGTGCGCTTTGTGTCATAGTTGTAAGTTTTTAGTGGTTTATAGATAAATAATGGTATAAACTTCCAAAAAAATGAATTTTTCCACAATGGGTTAATTATTACATTTGGTGCTTAAAATCCTTCAAAATCCTTTGTGGATAAGGGTTTATACGATATTACCCTCGTAATTCAAGCAATGAAATTGGAGTAAATCTACTTTAAAAAATAGTAATTTTACTATTTAAATTATGGGTCATTTTAAAAAAGGTGACTATTTGACAATGAGGCAATTAGGGGAAAATGACCGCTGGAAACGGGTTTTTGAGGGTCAAATAGGGAGAAAAATACCCCGAGGCAGGACACAAAGCTAGGAAATTTTAACTGAATCTTTAGATCTACTGATACGTAAGATTACGAACGTAGGAGCCGTAAATATTCGATTGATTTCACGGTAAAAAAGGTGCGTAAAGCTGCGCGGGATCTAAATGAAATTTTTCTGGAAATAACCGTGGTTTCCTGTAATACATTGGTATTTTCTTCGTTATTGTTTCATATTTTTACTTCAAACTACCAAAAGATACACAAATCCATGGCTTTAAGCTCCATAATTAAAGTGGCCATTGCAGATGATCACAAAATTTTCAGGGATGGAATCAAAATGGCCTTGGCTTCCAGGGACAATTTGAAAGTGATTTGGGAAGCCGAAGATGGAAAAGACCTGATGCATAAAATTGACATCAAAAAACCGGACGTGTTGCTGATGGACATCCGGATGCCTGAAATCGATGGGATCAATGCCATTTCCATGCTGAGAAAGGGACATGAGGATGTCAAAATCATCGTACTTACCATGTATGATGATCAACAAATGATCAGTAAAATGATGGAAATGGGTGCCAATGCCTATCTAACCAAGACAACTGATCCGGATGAAATTTATGAGGCCATCCTGACCTGCATGAATGATGAATTCTATTTCAACCAGCTGGTGAACAATGCCGTGATGGGGAAATTGATGCAAAAAAAGAACGTAAGACAACATTATGGGGATAGTGTTCCGGTAACTTTCAGTGAAAAGGAATTGAAAATTCTTCAATTGCTGGCAGAAGATAAAACCACTGATGAAATCTCAAAAATCATCTTCCTCAGTCCAAGGACCATTGAGACCATACGCCAAAACATGAAAAACAAGGTAGGGGCCAAAACAATCGGCGGCCTGATCACTTATGGCTTGCGCAATAAGATGATTGAATAAACGGGATCTTACCCAAATTTCACTTCATTTCAATCGGGTATTTACACTCACCTATCGATTAGCTTCATAATAATCACTCATTATTTCATGTAAGCGCTTTTTAAGCGATTCATAGTTGTCACCACCCTGTACTGTTACCGGCGGCAGAAAATGCATTTCCATACGGGAAGGCCAGAAGTAGAATGGCACACCCGGTGGAAGCACCTTTTTTGTATTGAAAATAATTGCAGGCAGGATGCTTTTACCGGTGTCTACGGCGAGTTTGAAGGCTCCGTCATGAAAATCCTTAAGTGGATATTGGGTGCGGTTGCGGGTACCTTCAGGATAGATACACATATGCATTCCGAGTTGAAGCACTTCTTTCATCTTCATAAAGCTATCCTTTCGGCTGTTTTTATCACTGCGGTCCACCAGAACTGATCCAATTCGGTAAATACCTCCAAATAAAGGAATCCTGGCCATTTCAATTTTTGCAATGGTTTTATTGGCGCCCGGAATAAAAGGGGTGCTGAGCGGAATATCCATCAGTGAATTGTGGTTACAAACCACGATGTAATTTTCGCCCGGTTTGAAATGTTCTTTGCCCCTGATTTTGAGCCTACACCCGGTGCAAAAGAAAAATAACCGCATCCATCTCCTGGAATAATTTTGAAACAACCGGGTTCTGCCCGGATCCTTTCGGTTTTTGATCAAAAACATATAGAGACTTGCGGGCAGCAGGGTGAGGACAAATATGAGGATTGCCCAAATAGCGAAAAGGCGGCCAAGGATCTTTTTCAATTTTAAAACGTTTTTTATTAGAGTTTCCAGTCAATGGGGGTCTTATGCTGACGGGTCAACAGTTCATTGGTTTTGGAAAAATGGTGGCATCCGAAAAACCCTCTTTCCACACTGAAGGGGGAGGGGTGGGCCGCTTTCAGCACATAGTGTTTGGTTTCGTCGATCAGGGCCTGTTTGTCCTGGGCAAATCTTCCCCAAAGAAGAAAGATGATTCCGGTCTTGAGTTCCGAGATCTTTGAAATTACCTCATCGGTAAACCTCAGCCAGCCGATCTTGCTATGGCTTGAAGGCTCATTTTGCCTGACTGTAAGTGACGCATTCAGAAGCAGCACCCCCTGTGAGGCCCATTTTTCCAGATTGCCGGTTTTGGGAACGGGAACACCCAAATCGCTGTGCAATTCTTTAAAAATGTTAATAAGCGAAGGGGGAGGAGCTACCCCATCCGGTACCGAAAAAGAAAGCCCGTGTGCCTGTCCCTTGTTATGATAGGGATCCTGACCCAAGAGCACTACCTTCAACGCTGTAAATGGAGTCTTCTCAAAGGCATGGAAGATCAGGGG
>JAJXYG010000141.1 GCA_021780705.1 Bacteroidota bacterium | reverse complement strand
CGGTTATCCCGCACTTCTCTCCAGGCAGCCCCCATGCAAAAGCGGGTAGCTCCTGCTTTTTTGGCCCGCTCGGCGTATGCGATCACTTCTTCCTTTTTCATAAGAGCCTGGGTATCCAGGCCGGTATTATATTTTGCGGATTGCGGACAATAGGCACAATCTTCCGGACACCCCCCGGTCTTGATGGATAACAGGGTACACACCTGTACCTCCCCTGTAGAATGAAATTTCCGATGCACGGTAGCAGCCTCATAGATCAGTTCCAACAGTGGGCTATGATAGATTTCGGAGATTTCCTCCCTGGTCCAATTGTTTCTTATTTCCATATCGCAGGTTTATAGGTTTGAATCCCACCAGATCACCGGGGAATACTCCCCTTATCCGGGGTCAAAAATAACTTAAATTGGTTTTCGGTGTAACTGCCAGTACACTTTCGTAAATCAGTTTGATAGTGTGCTCCACATCACTTTTGTGCAGCATTTCCACGGTGGTATGCATGTAGCGAAGCGGGATAGAGATCAATACCGAAGGACAACCGTCATTGGCATAAGCAAAAGAATCCGTATCGGTGCCTGTACTGCGGGTCACTGCCCTCAACTGGTAAGGGATCTTGCTCTTTTCTGCCACATTCTCGATTAGGTTCAGCAGCTTGTTGTGTACGGCCGGACCGTATACGAGTGCAGGGCCCTTACCGCAAGCGCAGTCCCCCTCAATCATCTTGTTGATCAGTGGGGTAGTCGAGTCATGGGTCACATCAGTTATGATGGCCACATCCGGTTTGATCTTCCTGGCGATCATTTCTGCACCCCGAAGACCTATTTCTTCCTGAACCGCATTGACAATATAAAGGGAGTAAGGAAGCGATTTTTTGTTAAGGCGTAGCAACCGGGCTACTTCTGCAATCATAAAACCTCCGATCCTGTTGTCAAATGCCCTGCCTACCAGGTTCCCAAAGGCCAATTCCTCAAAACCCTCGCTATAGGTCACCACCGCTCCTATGTGAATGCCGAGGCTTTTGGCTTCAGCCGCGCTTCTGGCCCCACAATCCAAAAACAGGTTTTCCACTTTGGGTTGCGGGTCCTTGTTTTCGACGCCCCCCAAACGGGTATGTATAGCCGGCCACCCAAATACTGCTTTTACCGGGCCTTTTTTCCCGTGGATGATCACACGCTGACTGGGGGCAATCTGGTTGTCCACCCCGCCGTTTCGTTTAAGATACAAGAGACCCTCAGGGGTAATATAGTTCACAAACCAGCTGATTTCATCTGCATGGGCCTCTATGACTACTTTGAAATCCTTTCCGGGATTGATTACGCCAACAGCTGTGCCATAGGCATCCGTAAAATAACTGTCCACATAATCTTTGATATAATTTAGCCACACCTTCTGTCCTCCTGATTCGAAGCCTACGGGAGAAGGGGTATTGACATAGCTTTTGAGAAACTGGAATGATTTTTCGGTAATGAGGGAAACTTCCTTCTTGCTTTTAGCCATAAATATGCAGTGGTTTAAAATAAAAACGCAAATTAAAACATTATACCGAATACGTAGATCAGCAGGGGTTGCAACAACATCATTCCATCTATTCCTGCAAGGTATACGATATCGGAGTGGTTCTTTTTGGAAACCTCTATGATCAGGAAGGTGCACACCGATGAAACCACCATGGCCCACAACTCCTTCATATCGGGGTAATACAGGTTCTGGAAAACAGCCAGCAGCAAAAATAGGAGCAACGCCATGTATGACAACCAGTAGGACCGCTTCTTGCCCAGGATGACGGCTACGGTATGAATTCTTTCCTCGTAATCAATTTCGATATCACGCACGTCAAAAATCAGGCACAACACGAACATGAATACAAATCTTTTCATAAAAACAAAAGCAAACAATTTCAGGTCGAAGGGGTGATTTACCGCCGGAAACCAAACGGTAACCACGGTCCACAAAAGGGAGAGGGTAATGATCTTCAGATACCCGTAATCCTTGATCCGTTTCTTTCCAAAGGGAAGCACGGGAAAGGAATATAACAGGGAAATCACGCCCAGCACTCCCAGGATAAAGAAGTGCTTTAGCCTGAAGCCAAAAAAGCTAAAGAGGATCAACAGGATCCCGGTGGCAAAAAGCACCTTATGGGTCACCTTATGCTTCATGGACCAGGCAAGCCTCTTGGAGTTCTTTACCGCCTTTTTTTTTACCAGGTAATGGAGATTATATTGGGCAAGCGTCGCTCCAAAAACAAAACAATAGAAACTTAATTTGTTGAAGGGGATATCCAGGGTCATGCTGGTCTGCAGGCAGAGCGCAATGGCACAGATAGCAATGTAGATGCTGCCAAAAAGGATAAAATGTCCAATTTTATTGAAAAACACTATTGGTAATACAGGATAATGGGTGGAGAGGAAACGGTATCACTGGTGTTTTTGTTTACGTCTCTGATCGCAAACCTGAAAACGGCAGTATCGTTTTCCTGGCATTGCGGTGACAGACTGGTATAGCCACTTACATTGTAGCCAAACGTTACCACGACATCCCCCTTCTGGTTCTTGGAAGTGGGAAATGCGGGAACGGGAAAATAGCCGCTCAGATTGCTGGTGGGGCAATTGGGCACCTTTTCCTCCACATATACGCTGTCCAGTAAATTTCCAGGGCCGTCAGTGAAGGCCAGGGTGAAGTGGATGAGTTCCTGCTGGTGAAGCTGGGTGGTATTGACGGATTTGAACTTGAGGGTAGGTGCACTGTTCGCAGTATTTTTGCGGCAGGAGGCAAAAACCACCAAGGACACAATGGTTAATAACAGCAGGTATCGCATCTTTGTAAATTAATTATTCAAAAATAAAACTTTAAAACTGAATAACTTTTCAGAAAAATCTAAATGGGAAGATAAAATTTTCCAGATCCGGGGGGAGGATTTTGAACCCACGGCACTCGAAGTATTTCAATTTCAGTATGCCCACAATGTCCTTTATCGAAATTATGTGGACGCGCTGGGTATCAGTATCCGTGAAGTCACTTCCCTGGAAAAAATCCCTTTCCTGCCCATTTCATTTTTCAAATCCGCGAAGGTCGCCACTACTGAATTTAAGGAAGAGGAAATCTTTGAAAGTAGCGGTACCACGGGGACATCCACCAGCAGGCATTATGTGAAAGATTTGTCCCTGTATCGCAGGAGTTTTCTCACTGCTTTCCACCAATTTTACGGAGATCCGCGGGACTGGCGGATACTGGCCTTGTTACCAGGGTATTGGGAGCGGGGTCACTCTTCCCTGATAATGATGGCTGATGAATTAATTCGAGCCAGTACCCACCCAGAAAGCGGCTTCTATCTCAATGACTGGGATGCCCTTTATCGCAGCCTGTTACACCTTGAAATTGCCCGCCAACCTGTTTTGCTTCTGGGGGTAACCTTTGCCCTGCTGGATTTTGCTGAGAAACATTCCATGGAACTCCATAATACGACCGTCATGGAAACCGGGGGCATGAAAGGAAGGCGGGAAGAGTTGACCCGTGAGGCCGTACACCATGAGTTGAAATCCCGGCTCGGCGTCTCAACCGTTCATTCCGAGTACGGCATGACTGAACTCCTTTCCCAGGCATATTCCAGTGAAGCAGGTATTTTCAGATGCCCTCCCTGGATGCGGATATTGATCCGGGAGGAAAATGATCCACTCAGTATAAGGGCGCTTCCCCAGGGTCAAAAGCCCCTTTCGGGATTGATCAATATCATTGACCTGGCCAATCTGTACGCCTGCTCCTTTATCGCCACCGATGACCTTGGGCGGCTTCATGCCAATAGCCAATTTGAGGTCATGGGACGCCGCGACAATAGTGACATCCGTGGTTGCAGCCTGTTGCTTACAGAATCTTACGGCAACCGTTGAACCCGGTCGGGTAGAACACAGTACCTTGTGAACGACCACGTTCAAAGAACGTGGCATCGTAAGAATCAGGCGTAGCCTTCTCTAACGATCTTTTCCTGCTTCTCCGCCCTGACCAATGCCGGCGACTCTCGCAGGCCCTTCGGTCGCGTCCCACCCACCTGTATTTTTCTTCAGTATATCTTCAGTATATTTTCCCTGTAGGCTCCTGCTTACCCGGGCACTCTTAATCACTCCATTCATCTCCCTTTTCATCTCCGCCTTCGCCACACCTTACACCACTTCTATTCCTTTACCAAACCTGGGAATCCTGAGCCCAACTCCTTTTGTATTTTCAGTGGGATAAAATCGGTAATTTACTGCCTTTTGCATTTGCCCAAATTAATTCATCCTTGCATCAAAAACTCTCCTCACCTGATTTAGTGTATCTGCATAGCCGCTAAAGAAATATCCACCTGCTAAGCAGGTGGATTTCTGAGGTAAATTGAATTCAGTATCTTTATTCCTTCTGAGCAGTAGCAAATTGCATAGACCCCCACACCTTATCCACTATCCTGAATCAAAGGAAATAGAACCCTTAAACCATGATCAGCCTCTATGACCTTTACCATTATCATAACCCTTTGCGGGCTCCTTCTGGTCGCCTACTTTTTTGATGTCACTTCTTCGGTCACCCGGATCCCATCGGTATTGCTGCTATTGCTACTGGGATGGCTGGTCCGGGAGGTATCCCGGCTAATGCAAATCACGGTCCCGGATTTGAGCCCCCTGCTTCCTTTTTTGGGTACGGTAGGACTGGTACTGATTGTCCTGGAAGGCGCTCTGGAACTGGAATTTAATCACTCCAAAAAAAAGGTAATCCTTAAATCGTTCTTTTCTGCGCTGGTCCCCATGGTCATCCTGTCAATTCTTTTGGCCTTTGCCTTCCAGTATGCGGGTCATGTATCTTTCAAGGAAGCACTAAATAATGCCATCCCCTTTTGCGTCATCAGCAGTACGGTAGCTATTTCAAGTGCTGGAAATCTGGGTGGCGGTGACCGGGAATTCGTAATCTATGAGAGCAGTTTCTCCGACATCCTGGGGGTACTCTTTTTCAATTTTATTACCCAGAATGAAATCATCAACCTCAATACAGCGGGGCGGTTCAGTTTTCAGATGGTCTTGATCACCGCTATTTCTTTTGTGGCCACCCTTGGGCTTTCTTATCTGCTGAGCAAAATCTCACACCACATCAAGTTCATGCCCATCATCCTGCTGGCAATCCTTATCTATGCCATCTCGGAAGTATATCATTTGCCCGCACTGGTATTTATCCTTCTTTTCGGGCTGTTTCTCGGAAATCTGGATGAGCTCAAGCAGGTCCGGTGGATCCAGTTGTTGCGGCCCAGGGAACTGGACAAGGAGGTAAAAAAATTTAAGGAACTGATCGGTGAATTGACTTTTCTGATTCGAGCCCTGTTCTTCCTGTTGTTTGGCTACCTCATGAAAAGGTCGGAAATCCTGAACCCTGAGACCATTATATGGGCCTGTGGAATTACAGTGGGTATTTTCCTGATCCGTGCGCTCTTCCTGAAACTGATGAGAATGCCCCTTTCGGCCCTGCTTTTTGTAGCACCCAGGGGGTTAATCAACATCCTGCTGTTCCTGGCCCTTGTCCCGGGACCCACCCTGCCTTTCATCAATTCTTCCCTGGTGACCCAGGTCATTATCCTTAGTGTCCTGGTAATGATGATTGGGGTCATCCAGAAACGGGGCAGGAAACCAGATGTTCCTCCAACTGCAAATGAGGAAATTCATTGGTCCACAAGTCCTGACTCCGAAGCTAACTAATTGTAATCCATGAACTTCAGCTTTGAATGTATTAAAACAAAATCAATCTGAATTCTTTTCTCCACATCCCTCTTCCACCCTGCCCTTGGCACTTTTTTTGGGGCTTTTAGGCACTATTGTTTCTAAGTCAGTCCGGGTAATCCCGTCTGCGATGCCTATTAACAAGGAATTCATTCAATTAAGGGGTGATTTTTTGAAAATAAGTCATACTTTTAAACACATCGTAAAATAAATTGATGATTTCATAAGGCAATAATTGAAAAAACGTTTAATGATAGGCAATTAATAAAATCTTTTTACGTTCTAGTGCTATTAGCTTAATAGTTCCAATTCCTGAATTCTGATTTTATACCTGATTATCCAAGTTAAACGAAAACCAATTTTGCGTTATTTAACCTGGAAATGATGAAAAATCGAAAAGAAAAGACCACTATCCTATTTGTAACCACCGGCTCCACTCCAATTAAACCCCTTCATGTTTCCAGCAGGCTTCTGGCCAACTGGAAAAAATACATCGCCGCACTTTTGCTGGTATTTGCCGGCCTGGTCTGGATGATTGGCTATCTGATTTCCTGCAACTATCAGGAAGTGGCCGCCCGGACCAACTTGTCTCATAAACTGCTTTCCCTTCACGAAACGTTGCACGAAATTGATACCAGTTCTATTAAAGAGCGGTTTGTCAATATTGACAAAGATTTGTCCACCATTAATAAATACTTGCGTGAAAGAGGGATAAGACCGGTCGTCAAAGGACCTGAAGGAGGGGAAGCCGACAGCGACATCATTTCACCACAGGAGATCACCGGTTTTTATGAAGGGTATCTCAACCGGGTACTCTTCAATCTGGCTTATACCCCGCTCGGTTTCCCATTTCACGGAACCATCACATCCACATTCGGACACAGGGAAAATCCCTTTGGCGGTGACAATATTGAAACCCACAAGGGCCTCGACATCAGTGGTCCAATCGGATCCCCGGTAAGGGCCATGGCCAAAGGCACCGTGGAATTTGCCGGCAAAAGAGGGGGATTTGGAAACTGCATCATGCTGAAGCATGGCAATGGATATGAAACCCTGTACGGACACCTGTCCAAAATCCTCGTATGTGTGGGACAAAAGGTGGATATCGGCCAGCAGATTGGCAAGATCGGTTCCACCGGCAGGTCCACAGGTCCCCATCTACATTATGAGGTGCACAAAAACGGCAAACAAATTAACCCTGAACCATTCTTAACCCTTAAGTAATTATGTTTAAGAAGAATACCAAGCAAAAATCCCTTGAAATCACCACCCAGGAAATTTCCACCATCATCGGAGAAGGCTATACCATCACTGGTGAAATTAATGGCTCTTCCAGCATCCGAGTAGAAGGAAAAATTGTCGGCAATGTCGATGTAAGCGAAGGCATTGTATTAGGTGAAAAAGGCCTCATTGAAGGCAATGTACACACCAAATCTGCCATTATCTTCGGCACCATTGAAGGTAATGTCAAGGCAGACCAGATTGAAATTAAAAAATCCGGCGTGGAGAAAATCCGCGACGAAGCAATAACGAAAGTTGCTACGACCAAGACGCAGTTGGACGAAACCAATCCCCTCAATCTCAAAAAACAATTGCTTGATAGCCAAACCAAGCTTTCCGATCTTCAGGCAAACCTTGATGCTCCCAATCGCGTATATCAGGCTTACCTAAAAGAATTGGCTGATTGGCAGGACAAGCGGACAAAACTGGAAGGAAATGAAACCGAAACTGAATCATTGAAGGGACTCAAGGCAGGACTTATGGCCTTGAACGATCTTCCTGTGAAAATTGCGGCTTTGAAGTTGGAGCAAAGCACTCTTGCTTTAGAAATACACGGCGAAAAAATTGCTCAAGTAGCAGTGTATCGAACCCTTTATGAGCCGGTGCAAAAATTTA
>JAJXYG010000042.1 GCA_021780705.1 Bacteroidota bacterium | reverse complement strand
CCTTCAATTGATTTTCCAGATTGCTGGCTGCCTGGTCAGTGGAAGAATATAGCTGGTAAGTCCCGTTTCCCGCCTTGGCGATGTCCCTTAATTCCTGTTCATTAAGCTTGGTAATGACGAGATTGCCCTTGTCATCTCTTTTTTCCGAATTGGTTTGTGGATCAAATATCGGAGCGCCCATCGGGGACCCGATGCCAATGGTATTGATTTCGATACCCGCCTTGCCCAATGCCTTGGCGGCCTTGATGGCATCGTCATCATGGTCTTCCCCGTCGCTGACCAGTATGATGGACTTATAGGTCTTTTCATTGGAGTCAAAAGCCGCGGCCGACATGTTCAGGGCGTCGCTGATCACAGTCCCCTGGGTAGGTACGTCGTCGGGGGATGCGGTAGACAAATACATTTTAGCCGCCTCATGATCGATGGTGATCGGCATTTGCAGGTAGGCTCTTCCGGCAAAGATCACCAGCCCGATATTGTCATCCGGGGAATCGTCTATGATTTTGGAGATCAGCTGCTTGGCGCGTTCCAGGCGGTCAGGCCTGATGTCCTGGGCCAGCATGCTTTTACTGACATCCAGGGCAAAAACCAGGTCTACCCCCCTGCGATGAATCTTCTGGGTTCCATCCGGCAGCACCAGGCCTGCGAGGGCAAAACTGCACAATACCAGGGCCAGCACCACCGCCGCAAATTTGACACGGAACCTGGCCGGAGAATATCCCTCGGTAAGCTGGCGCACTAGCTGGGGATCGCCAATCTTTGCCGCCACCTTCCTTTTCCATCCCCTGATCAGGAAATAGAGCAATACCAGCACAGGTACCACCGCCAGGGTCAGAAAATATTCGGTATACTGGAAATGTAGCATGGGACGTGCGCTAAATTAAAAACGAATCTTGGTGAAAAAGTGTTAAATAATGCAATCTTCCTGCCAGGATTCCGGGTGGTTCAGATTTCCCTTTCCTGGGCGCGGAGCCATCTTTCAGGGATGTCATTGTGGCTGGCAGTAAGGTAATCATTATAGCTGCAGGCTACCAACCGCCCATCGGGCAGCTGCATCCACCAGCGACCGGTCTTTTTGCTCTGCAGGAAGACGGTATCCACTTCGGCGAAGGCCGTATGGTATTCATTAAAATGCTGCAGGTCCTTCAGGGAGGCTTCCTGGCGGGCCCGGCTTTTTCCATCAATAAAATACCAGATCATCTGGGCGATCTGAAGGGAAGTGAGGTGATGGAGGTCTTTTTCGGGACTGTATCCAAAGATACCCAGGGTGCGCAGTTCGCTGCTCAGCCCGGCATAACGCATAAGATTACATGATTCTTCTCCGGAAAGTCCGTTCGGGCTGCAATGGGAGGCCGGGGCATCGCTGTGCCGGATGGCGGCAATGTCAAAACTCAACAGCTGGCTGTTGCGGATCACGGGTTCCATTTCATCCAGCTGTTCTTTCACGGTGCCTACCCGATAACAATCGAAACGCAGCTTGTCCATGGTTTCCAGCATCCGGGGATGGACAAAATAACTTTGAAAACCTATATGATTATAGTGACGGACCATATTGGGTTCCACGGTGAGCATTTCCATCAGGAAATTATTGCTTCTCAGAGAGGATTCACTTCGCAGGTCTATGGTAGCATCCACCAGGGTGGCTTCGATAATCTGGTTGAGATCCTTGAAGGCATAATACTGGGCCAGGGTATTGTCATGGGAGCCTCCCAGCAGGATGAGGGTCTTGTGCATCCCCAGAATTTCTGAAATCACCGTCTTGGCCGCCGCATAGGTGTCGTTAAGGGTAGCCCCGATCCGGATATTTCCGATATCAGCGATGGCCACATCCTTATGCCAGTAATGCAACTGGTAAAGTTGCCTGCGAATGGTATCCGGTGCATGCAGGCTGGCAAATAGCCCTTCACCCCGGAATTCATTGACCCCTGCAATCACGACATCCACCCCCGTCAGGTCCGGCAATTCTTCCTCATAGATCCTGATACAACTGGCAAACTGGCTGTCATTATAGCCTGCATCATCATTGATCATGGCCTTATTCACAGGGGAAAGGAATTCATAAAGGTCGTACATACTAAAAGGTCTATTTAAGGCAAACCTAAGGATAAAATGCCCAAATAAAAACCACCTTTATTTATTCCGGGGAGTGCCAAATTATTAAATGGGGGATTGGCTTATTTTTGCAGCTATGAATCAAATGATCCAAAAAGCAGCGTCCATCAAAGAAGCCATTGACCAGTTTCAGTCAGAGGGTCCTGATCCGGCTGAAGAATTTCGCATCCGGTTTCTCGGGACAAAGGGTACGATCAAGGCACTGATGGCAGAGATGAAGCAGGTAGCCCCTGAGGATCGCCGTCAGATGGGCCAGCTTTTAAATGAACTGAAATTGCAGGCTGAGCAAAAGTATGCGCAGCTCAATAGCGCCCCGAAGGCGGAAGTGCACACTTCCGGCGAGGCACTGGATATCACCCTTCCCGGCGAAGCTTTGCCGCTGGGCAGCAGGCATCCCATCAGCCTCGTGCGCAACAGGATCGTTTCGATCTTTCAGCGACTGGGGTTTGCAGTCGCCGAAGGTCCTGAAATTGAGGATGACTGGCATAATTTCACGGCACTGAATCTCCCGGAGCACCATCCTGCCCGGGACATGCAGGACACCTTTTATGTGTCGGAAGATCCGGCCTGGATGCTCCGGACCCATACCAGCAGCGTACAGGTAAGGGAGATGGAAAAAGGAAAGCTGCCGATCCGGATCGTTTGCCCGGGCAGGGTGTACCGCAATGAAACTATCAGCGCGAGGGCTCACTGCTTTTTCCACCAGGTGGAAGGTTTGTACATAGCCGAAGAGGTATCTTTTGCGGACCTGAAGCAAACCCTGTATTTCTTTGTGCAGGAAATGTTCGGTGCTGAAATCAAAGTTCGATTCCGGCCTTCCTATTTTCCATTTACAGAACCGAGTGCGGAAATGGACATCACCTGCCTGATTTGCGGCGGAAAGGGATGCAATGTCTGCAAGCATACCGGCTGGGTGGAAATCCTTGGTTGCGGAATGGTCCATCCCAGGGTGCTGGAAAATTGCGGGATCGATTCCAGCAGGTATTCAGGCTTTGCCTTCGGAATGGGCATCGAGAGGATTACCATGTTGAAATACCAGATCAGGGATCTGAGACTTTTCAGTGAAAATGATGTAAGATTCTTGAAACAGTTCGCCGGCGCATTATAAACTACATTTTCCGATTTCATGAATATAACCATTTGCGTTTGCGGGGCAGGAACCATGGGCAGCGGTATTGCACAACTCGCCGCACAAAATGGATTTGAGACCATTTTGTTTGATGTCAATGAAGCGGCACCGGAACATGCACTCGGTCAAATTGAAAAAAACCTGGACTACCTTCAGCATGCCAAACGGATCACTGAAAGTGAAAGGTCCGGGATCCTGAAGCGGATACAGCTGACTTCCGACATCGAAGAATGCACCGGTGAAATCATCATAGAAGCAATTGCAGAAAACCTGGAAGCAAAAACCGAACTGTTCAACGAATTGTCCAAGTACAATAATGAGGAGGTGATTTTTGCCTCCAATACTTCCTCACTTTCCATCAGCCGGCTTCAGGAAGGGATTGCCTTTCCCCAACGGGTGGTAGGGATGCACTTCTTCAATCCTCCCTATATTATGAAACTGGTGGAAGTGGTGCGCGGAGACCGGACCAGTGAGGAGGTGGCGCAGGCAGTTTATGAAATTTGCCTTTCCCTGGGAAGAACCCCGGTGTATTGCAAGGATGCTCCCGGATTTATTGTCAACCGGGTGGCCCGGCACTATTACCTGGAATCACTGAAGGTTTTGGAATCAGGGATTGCTTCTTACCCGGACATCGACCGGATCCTGGAAGCCAGCGGGTTCAAAATGGGTCCCTTCAAACTGATGGACCTGATCGGTCTGGATATCAACCTGGAGGTGTCCAGACAACTGTACCAGGCTTTTGACCAGGCGGTCCGGTTCAACCCTTCGGCCCTGCAGACAGAAAAGGTGGACCAGGGCAAGCTCGGAAAAAAATCCGGTCAGGGATTTTATTCCTACCAGAAGGAAGGTTGATTACTGATGTTGCTATAATAATATAAGTGAATTTAGATACTGATGAATGAGGCCAATTCCGCTTCCCCCACTTCAAGGGAAGCATCCCATATTCTGGTAACCGGAGCAGCGGGACTGCTCGGGGCGGAGCTGACCCGGCAATTGCTGGAGGCTGGACACCGGGTCACGGCACTCATTCATCAAAGGCCCCTGGGAATCCAAAATCCCCTGCTTACCGAAGTACAATGTGACCTCCTGGATATGGGGGCCCTTCAGGATTGTATGACCGAAATCACGGAAGTATATCACTGTGCGGGACTGGTTTCCTTTCAGCCCCGGGACCGGGAGCGGCTTTTCAGAATCAATGTCGAAGGCACAGCCAATGTGGTCAATGCCTGCCTGGAAGCTTCGGTAAGAAAATTAGTGCATGTCAGTTCGGTGGCTTCACTGGGAAGGATCCGCCAGGGGATCGTGGTCGATGAATCCATCAGTTGGACCGAAGAAAGCAATAACAGCAATTATGGCAAATCCAAATACCTGGGAGAACTGGAAGTATGGCGTGCCATCGGGGAAGGACTTCCTGCAGTGATCGTAAACCCCACCATCATCTTTGGCCCTTCTTCCTGGGAGGAGGGGTCGTCAGCCATGTTCAAAACTGCCTATGATGAATTCCCCTGGTATACTACCGGGGTGGGTGGATTTGTAGATGTCCGCGATGTCGCGACTGTGATGCAGCTGCTGATGCAAAGTGATATTACCGCCCAGCGATTCATTCTGAATTCAGAAAATCTTTCCTACAAAGAAGTGCTGTCTTTGATGGCCAGGAATTTTGGAAAACGCCCCGCCTCCAAAAAAGTAACGCCCCTGCTCGCAGCCCTGGTATGGAGGATGGAAGCAATCAAAGCCACACTAACCGGCAAAAACCAGTTACTCACCCGGGAAACCTCCGCTACCGCCCAGGCAGAAGTAAGGTTCAGCAATCAAAAAATCCTGGAGGCCTTTCCCCGGTTTCAGTTCATCCCCGTACCAGAGTCTATTGCAGACACCTGCCAGGCATTCGTTAAGAAATATTCCTTATAGCATGGATTGGAGTTGGGGATCTGCATTACATGATACCTTCAGGAAGTCTTGGGTGGTTCCCTGGAAGAAAGAATTTTGATTTGCTCCCAGATTTCAGGAAGCCTTTTGATCATCACCAGTTCCTTTCTTTTTTGGAAGAATTCCTGGATGGGAGTACCCCAATAGGTTTTATTTCCTTCAATGCTGGAAGTAATTCCCGCCTGTCCCATGACCACTGCCTGGTCACCGATAGTGATCGTCTTATTGACACCCACCTGTCCCCACAGCGTGACCCCGTCACCCAGGGTGGTGCCCCCGGCAATCCCCACCTGTGCGGCAAGCAGGCAATTCTTTCCGGTAACTACTTCATGGCCTAAATGCACCAGGTTATCCAGACGGGTACCCTGGCCAATCACGGTGGCATCACTGACTCCACGGTCTATGGTGCAGTTGGCACCGATCTCTACATCATCTTCAATCCGGACATACCCGCAGGAAGGCATCTTCTTGTACCATACTTCACGATCCTTCTTTGAATTCAAATAGAAGGCGTCACTGCCGATCACCGTACCGCTGTGAATTTCTACCCGGTTGCCAATGATGCTGTGGTCATAAATGGATACATTGGGATGGATAATGCAATCCTCACCTATCTGTACGTGGTTGCCAATAAAAACCCCCGGCATGACGACCGTATTTTTACCGATGACAGACGAATCGCTGATCATTTTGCCGGCAGGTTCGAAAGGACGAAAATGACGCACTATCGATGCGTACGCTTCGAAGGGCTGATCAACTACCAGCAGGGTCTTGCCTTCGGGAACTTCGGTTTTCTTATTGATAATGATGAAGGTAGCGGCACTTTGAAGACAGGTGTCATAATATTTGGGATGATCTACAAACACGAGATCGCCTTCGCGTACCTTATGAATTTCATTGATTCCGGTAGCCAGGCCATCCGGATTTCCGTATAAGGAAGCATGAATCAGTTCACTAATCCATTTTACGGGAACTGGTGCGGGGAATTGCATATGGTCTATTTTGGATCAAAGATAAAGTTTGTAAACCTGAAGACATGGAACTCGCCGGAGGAATGCGCCATCAAAAATGAATTCCTCCTCATGGAGCTCCTGGCAAGAACGCGTTTTTTGGAGAAATCACTTGTGTCACCTGCCTTTCCTGATGCAGGAGGTGATCTTCATGACCGGTCCTTGTACCCATGACTGATAAAGGGTTTGCAACACTTTCAGTGCACCCTGTCCTGAAAAAATACATCTGTCTGGAAGAGGATGTTGTATGAACACATTCAAAAAAATATTTCACTTAAATACCATTAAAGAGATGAAAAGAAGTGTGCCGAGGTCAGATAAACTGAATTTTTCATCAGCCTTATCCACAAACTATTTTTAAATGTTGATAAAAAATATGACAAAAATTTTCGCTGATGCAAAAATTATTTTTAATATTGTGTAAGGAATTTTATTCCTGTACTTACTAACCCATCCATATAACAAGGCCCGTGCAAAAAGTGACGGGCTTTATTGTTTCATTACTTTGTCAATTTCCATTACGAGTTACATCCTTTAATTACTTTTTGTTGTATCGATACTTCGCACTGCACAAGCCTTTTAACGTACTCTCCCAGTTTACCTCGCAAGAAGGAAAAAAATGTCTGAAGGATTTTTTCAGCGTCCCGCGTGATGTGTATCCCGTAGGGAGACTGGATTATGACAGTGAAGGTTTGCTGGTCGCCACCAATGATCCCCGGGTCACTTCGGAATTGCTTCATCCTTCCAGGGGACATGAAAGAGCCTATTGGGTACAGGTAGAAGGAATCATTACCCCCGGGGCCCTGGAGTCTCTGCGAAAGGGGGTGGATATCCAGGTGAAGGGACAATCTTTTCACACCCTTCCCTGCGAGGCCCAACTGATTGCTCCACCCGGGGAAGTGGGAGAAAGAAACCCTCCGATCCGCTACCGCAAGTCGGTGCCGGATTGCTGGATCGAGCTGATAATCAAAGAAGGAAAGAACCGGCAGGTCCGGAAAATGACAGCAAAAGTGGGATATCCAACCCTCAGGCTTATACGCTGGAGAATCGGCGATCTGACGCTGTCGGCACTGGGGCAGGGAGAAATGATGGAATTATCTCAACCAGAATTGTATAAATTGCTTCGAATTAATAAAAATCAACCGTATGCTACGATCAATGACCGGATTCGGAAGGGCAGAACAGACCGTTAAGGAAAAGACTTTCCTGGTAGAGATCAAATCTCTCAATGGAAAGCAACTGGATATTAACCTCAAGATCCCTCCCCTGGTGAAGCCTTTTGAATTTGAAATCAGGAACCTCCTCCAGGAATCCCTCATCCGGGGGACGGTGGAATGTAATATTGTGATCAAACAAAACGGTGGTACCAAACCGGTGCTGATCAATACAGACCTGATCAAGGGCTATTATACCCAGATCCAGGAGCTGGCATCCGAACTTCAGATCGATACCCACTCGGTTCTGGGTGCGCT
>JAJXYG010000203.1 GCA_021780705.1 Bacteroidota bacterium | reverse complement strand
AATGTGAACCTGTATAATTCAAAGATCAATACTTCCAACGTGCCCAACTCAGTGCCCCAGAACGCCATACTGAGCTGGTTTGGAAAGCTTAACAATGATTTCAAGCTGAAGAATAGTTTCACGATTCAGCTTTCAGGTACCTACCAAAGCAAAACCAATCTCCCGGTTAATGAGGGCAACGATCGGATGGGGCCTCCCGGAATGCAGTCGCAAAGTTCGTCACAAGGCTATATTAAGCCTTCATGGGGTGTCGATGTGGCGGTCCGAAAGACTTTCCTGAACAACAAGGCGGCGGTTTCACTGGGTATGAGTGATATTTTCCGTTCCCGCAGTAGTGAGCAGATAAGCAGCAGCGATGGAATATTCTACCAGGATTATTACCGGTTGAATAACCCCCAGCTCGTAAGGCTGAACCTAAGCTACCACTTTGGAAAGATGGATGTATCCCTTTTCAAAAGACAAAACACCAAGGGTACCGCTACACAGGATGCAATGCAGGCTGTCGGACAGTAGCCTTTTATTAGAACTTCTCAATAATCAGATAGTAAACCGGGTTTCCCTTTTGGGGCCCGGTTTTTTGAATCGGGTAACTCAACCTTTGGTTAGGGAATATTTCTCCTGAGAACTGGGGACATTGACCCCGGCTGGTGCAGGGTTTCTCTAAGGAATCCTCCCTGCAATAATGTGGACCGCATAAAAAAAATTGGGTAATTCTAAAACTAATTGTAATATTGCGATTAAATAAATCACTATGGGCGCTACCAAAGCAGATGAATTTTCTCTGAAAGACAACCGGGTCTCCGGATTTGCCAAGGCCTTATCCCATCCAGCCCGGATCGCAATTTTAAGACTGCTCCTCAGTCGGAAAGCCTGCATCTGCGGGGATATTGTGGATGAATTGCCCTTGTCTCAAAGTACTGTATCACAGCATCTTAAAGAACTTAAGCAGGCTGGTTTGATCAAGGGGGATATCGAAGGAGCCAGGGTATGTTATTGTATAGATGAGGAAGCATGGCAAAAAGCCGCATCCACTATCCAGAACTTCTTCGGGCTGAAGGAAACAGATGAAAGCAAGTTGTGCTGTGAGTGATAAGTTTATTATGTTATCTAAATATTACGATTAATTTTTCACCAATTTTATACAAATGCAAACAGACGAACAAATAAAGGAAATGGTAAGAAGGAAATACAGTGAAATTGCCTTACAGGACCTCAAAACCAATCAATCATCCTGCTGCGGGTCAGGAGAGTGCTCCACTGAAGTCTACAATATCATGAGCGACGACTACACTGAAATGGAAGGCTATGATCCCGGAGCAGACCTGGGGCTAGGCTGCGGACTGCCTACCCAATTTGCCAGAATCCAGAAGGGAGATTTGGTTATTGACCTGGGTAGCGGGGCAGGAAACGATTGTTTTATAGCACGGGCAGAGGTTGGAGAGAAAGGAAAGGTTATCGGTATTGATTTCACTCCTGCCATGGTTGAAAAAGCCAGGGCCAATGCAGAAAGAGTGGGTTTCAACAATGTGGAGTTTCGACAGGGGGATATAGAAAAGATGCCCGTTACCTCAGAGATAGCAGATGTGGTAGTGAGCAATTGTGTGCTCAATTTGGTTCCCAATAAGGATGGGGTATTTAAAGAAATATTCCGGGTACTCAAACCGGGCGGCCATTTTAGTATTTCAGATGTGGTATTGGTAGGGGAACTACCGGAATCTTTGAGAAAGGAAGCGGAACTATATGCAGGATGCGTGTCAGGAGCAATCCAAAAGGAAGTATACCTGGAGTTAATTCAGACCAATGGATTCACGGGCATCCAGATCCAGAAGGAAAAGCCGATTCATATACCGGACGACATTTTAAAAAACTATTTGACCCCCCGGGACCTGGCTTCTTTTAGAGCAGGCAATACGGGTATTTTCAGCATCACAGTCTATGGAGAAAAACCGGTGAGGGAATGCAGCGGTGGAGGTTGTTGTTAGTTTTCCCCATGTCAGTTCTATTCTTACGGTTTCCTCTGTGCGCCTGAATTAGAGCATAGAGGAGTCAGGGGAACCCCCTCAGGGTACTCCGTTCCCGGGTTGACTCACTGCTGGTCCGGGTTTTTCAGGGTTACTGGTTGAAGACGGTATGCATTTACATAGGAACCATTCTGCTGGGCAGGGATCCAGTTGGGACCCTTTCGGATCATATTGACCGCCACCTCGGCCAGCTTGCTGGTTTTCATGGTAATAGCTTCCACATTGCTCACCTTCCCGGTTTTGTCTACCACAAATTTAACGATACAGGTACCGAAATCCGCGTCGGAGAACTCATCAATATGACCTGAAACGGCACGTTGCACGTACCTGGCCCATCCATCCGGACCACCTGGGAAAGATGCTTCAATTTCGACCTTGGTGAATATCTCATCGCTGGATTCCTTTTTTGCAACCGGAGCGGCAACCACCTGGGTGCCCCGTGTGGGTTCGGGAGGTGCAATAATTCCCAAATCCTTGGCGCCGGCTTCTGTTTTTACATCAATCCTTGCCTCGGTAATTTGTTTCACATCGGGCGGGGGTTTCATGACATCCTCATCTTTTACTACTTTGGGAGGGGTAAAGGCGATCGTGGCCACTTTCACCATGGGAGGAGGTTTCATTACGGGAGGTGGGGGCGGCGGCGGTTCATTGGGTTTGTTGATTTCAGAAAGGGTCACATCGTGAATAGTAATATTGGTGAAAGTTTCAGTTTGCTTTAGCCTTTGTTTAATTACCGATGCCAGGATCAATCCTGAAGTAAGGATACCAGCGGTCGTGAGGGCGATTACCACTCTTTTAGTATAGGTTTTTCTGAGTAGGTAAGCGCCGTAATCTTTATTTCGACCTTCAAAGAGGATATCCAACCAATTAATTGTTTTTTGAGCATGTACTCGCATGAGTGACATATTTTAAGTGATTCAAAAGGTTGCATATAACGCTGCTAATCTAGCCGGAAATCTACCACTGCGCAATGAGAATTGTCAGCCATTAGGATGATAGATATTGGCAGCAGCGGGGAGTAAGCGAAAGGGCAGGGGACCCCACGATAACGGGCAGGTCTCCTAGTTGTTACCCGAAGGCACTCTAACTGCCAGCTTTATCCCTGAAACTCCCAGACTGGAGTGGGCAATTTTTATTGAAAAGGCGGATAATCATTATAAATGGCAGGGGTTATTTGACCAGTTTTTTTTAATTTGAGGGACCAAAGTGATTGCTAAAAATAATTCCCAATTTAAAAAATAGATATGCTTAAGAGAAGAAATTTCCTGAAAACCTCAGGCGCCCTGGTTTTAGGCAGTATGGTAGCTCCAAAACTATTAGGCGCCGAACTGCTTAGAAAGCCTCATCCAATAGGACTGCAGTTGTACACACTTTTCAATGTGATGACCAGTGATGTGAAAGAGCACCTGCAGCAAGTGGAAGAAATTGGTTACCGTGAACTGGAATCGGCCTTCAGTAAACTGGGCCCCTTCTATGGGTACACGCCCAAAGAGTTTAAATCCCTTGTGAACAGCCTGGGCATGTCCTGGAAATCCCACCACGTGCTGGGGGCGCCCTTTAAATTGCCTCCCGGGACCAAGATGCCCAATGGTCCGGACGGCAAACCCATCCAGCTTCCCCCCATGAAGAATCTTAAAGAAAACATGCAGGAACTGGTAGACCAGGCCGCAGAGGGAGGAATTCCGTATTTGGTATGTGCCAATATTCCAACCTACAGTGGAGACGAAATCAAGTCTTCAGTAGAAATCTTGAACAAGACCGGGGAACTCTGCCGGAAGGCCAATATCACCCTGGCCTATCATAACCATACAGAGGAATTTGAAAAGACCGATGGCGAAATTCCCTATGATGTGTTCCTCAGGGATTTGACGCCCGATATCAAAATGGAATTGGATTTATGCTGGGCCACCAAAGCTGGGGTGGATCCGGTGGCGCTGTTTAAGGCTCATCCGGGTAGATTCCCGCTCTGGCACGTAAAGGATTTGGACAAGGATCGCAAAGGACCTGCTCCGGTGGGTGAAGGGGTAATCGACTTCAAAAGGATTTTTGAAAACGCCTCTGTAGCCGGAATGAAACATTTCTTTGTAGAACACGACATGCCGAAAGATCCTTTTGCCAGCATTACAGAAAGTTTTCATTATCTCAGGAATACGCTGAAAGTATAGGTACTTTTTTGTGGTGGGGAATCCTGAACAAAACAGGCTTTAGACCTTTTTATTAAATTAAGGAGGATATGGGTAAATGTGCTCAGCCCAAAGGAGAGTGTATTGAATACCCTTCCGGTGAGTTTACACCCTATGGTAATCTGCCTTCCAATCACGGATTGCTTGCTTGATATCCGAGGCCTTCATACCCTCTTCTGCAGCTTTGGTAGCCAGGGTAAGAAACTCCTCGTCGTTTGCAAAACGCAAAGCAATTATTTGAGAGAGATGCAGGCGCTTGTCCAGCAGTTTCCCTGTAAGGGCCAGGTGTCTTATATTTTCTTCTGCCCGGATGGCCCGGTCCTGTGCCTTTAAGGCAAAGACCCGCGAATACCAGGCAAGAATCGCTCCAATAAGCACCAGCCCTACCAGACTCACCGCTACCAGTCTGCCCGAATGGAAAGAAAGCGCGCGAAATAGATTCCAGGACGAGGTGATCAGGCAAAGAAGCAACAGTACGTAGAGTACTATATGGTATAACGGCACATATCGAACGTGGGATTTGTAATTTTGAGCCATAAACGAAGCATTAGTAGATTAGGTGAAACAGGGTCTTCACAAGCTATTTTAGAATGTCCAGCAAATTCCACATTTTTTTTCTAATTGCATCAGAATTGCCATAAAAGTTATTAATGATGAAGGCAAAAGTATAAAGAGTCCCGTCTTTGCTTGGGATATACCCTGTGTAGGAAACCACCCCTCCAATGGAACCACTTTTCATTTTGATCCCATGGATTTCAGGCAAAGCATAATAGAAGGAGGAAAACCAGGGCCTCTTTCTGGCATATTGCATCACCTTTACCAGGGTGGAAGCCGTGACCCTGTTGGCGGGGGAAAGCCCGCAACCGTCCTGGATATTCATTGCATAGGGAGAAATCCCCAGACGATTCCAGTGCCTTTGGATGACGGCAACCCCGCTGTCTGTGGAGGCACTTCCGGTGAAAGCCCCTCCCAGCGTCTTGGTAAGTGCCTCGCCAAATAGATTGATGCTTCGCTTTAGGAACCAGTAGGTAATGCTGTCCAGATCAGGGGAGGTGTGGCTATAAAAATCATGAATTTTTGAATGGCTCCAGGTTTCAGGATATTTTGAAGCAATTTCCTGCATGGGTTGCCGGGTAATCATGCTTTGCAGGGTGATGGCCATTTGCATTCCCGGATGGGGCATGGATCCTGACACGGCAAAGTGGTCTTCGTCCACCGGTATCGTACCCCTCAGATGAGAGTTCTTTCCAAAAAGGGGCACATATATTACGGTCTGATCCCCCGTTCCCGCGGCAGCGCTGGTGGCCAGCACCTTCATATCAAGTCCCACCAGTTCGGATGGGATAGTGCTTTCCAGTACCACTGAATCCCCGATTCGGGTCCCGGATTTTAAAATAAGGTCATACTGGTTTTCCCGCCAGTTTAACTGACCTGCCCCGGCACCATAATAGTTGCCAATATCCTCCCAGATCCATCCTCCGGGCAGCCTTTCCCCAGGCCATTGCTCAGGCGCATAAATATTGCCAGTAAGGGTGTGGATTCCCTGGGCGTGAATCGCACCTTCAAATTCATTTAGCACGGTATCCTCCCTGGTGTCTTCATACCGCCAGCTTCCCAGGGTGGGATCACCGCTGCCCTGGATAATAAGGTCTCCCTTCAGTGTTCCATTTTCGATATATCCCGTATAGCCTACCTGGGTTTTATAGGTGAAGTGTGAACCAAGCAGGTCATATGCCGTGGTTGCTACAATGGTTTTTTGGCAACTGGCAGGTGCCAGTCCGAGGTCCGGGTTGAAGCTGTAAAAGGTGTTACCGGTGTTATTATTGATTACCAGCAGCCCTACAGAAGCGTGTATCATGTCCGGGTCATGCAATAACTCCCGGAATCGAGTATTAAAATGGGTCCTGACACTTTGGGCCTGCCCCAGGCTGGCGTAGAAGCCGAAAATTATAAAGAACAGTTTTTTCAACATGGACTTAGTTTACTCAAAACTAAAATTTTATCCCGAATTTACCGGGGTACACTGTATCCTAAGGAGTGGCCGGCATGCCTACCTGAAAATAATAAGATGGGAATATTGGTGGGCTACCCTAATTTTGGCGCATGAAAAAAATACAGGCTAGTATTGTGACGATCGGTGATGAGCTGCTGATTGGTCAGGTGATAGACACCAACAGCGCCTGGATCGCCAGGCAATTGAATTCCGCCGGAGTCATTGTCCTGCGTCGGGTATCGGTGGGAGATGACGCGGAAGCAATTGAAAGGATACTGGATGAAGAATCCAAAGAAGTGGATTTGATCTTAATGACCGGGGGCCTCGGGCCCACCTCAGATGATATTACCAAGAAAGTATTGTGCAGATATTTTCAGGGGAAAATGGTCGTCAATGAAGCCGCATTGGAAAACGTAAAATACCTCTTCAATGAGGTTTTCCATAGACCCGTTACCCCCATCAATTTGCTTCAGGCAGAAGTGCCTGATGTATGCGAGGTGATCCAGAATCCGAGGGGGACAGCGCCGGGTATGATTTTTTATAAAGGTGAGAAAATGTTTGTGAGTATGCCGGGTGTACCCTTTGAAATGGAAGGAATGATCACGGGAACGGTAATTCCGCTGGTAAAGAAAAAATGGAATTTACCGCTCATTCTTCACCGGACACTGGTAACAGCAGGTATAGGAGAATCTGCCCTGGCAGAGATGATCACCGATTTTGAACAATCTCTTCCTTCCTCGATCAGGCTTGCCTATTTACCCTCCTATGGATATGTAAGACTCCGACTCTCCGCGGCGGGGACTGATCCGGAAAGCATGACGGTCGAAATGGACCGGATTTTTGGGGATCTGAAGCGTCAGGTGAAGGAGTATCTCGTGACTGACCAGGATGAACCAATGGAGGTGGTGATCGGAAAATTACTTTCCGAGAGAAATCAGACCATTTCTACGGCCGAAAGCTGCACGGGAGGATATATAGCCCATCTGATCACCACCGTACCCGGCGCATCCACTTATTATGAAGGCAGCGTGATCAGCTATTCCTATAACATTAAGGAAAAACTACTGGGTGTTAAGGGAGTCACCTTGCTTCAGCACGGGGCGGTCAGTGAGGAAACTGTGATTGAAATGCTAAAGGGGGTCATTGAAAAGGTCCATACCGATTTTGGAATTGCGGTATCCGGTATTATGGGACCGGGTGGAGCTACGGAGGACAAGCCGGTAGGGACTGTATGGATGGCGGTGGGCAACCAAAAAGATTTTTTGACACAGAAGCTACAGCTGAGGTTTAACCGGAAAAGAAATATTGAAGTGACTTCCACCATGGCCCTGAACCTGTTGCGAAAGTTCATCTTGACTCATTGACTTTTTCAATGGTTAAGGCCCCTGTTCTAAACAGGATTAGGCTGAAAGGCTTTTTATTTGGTGTGCAAATATATCCGTAATGAAAGCCCGGCAGGAATAGGGAAGCCCCAAAACGTCCGGCCTT
>JAJXYG010000291.1 GCA_021780705.1 Bacteroidota bacterium | reverse complement strand
GGGGTAAAGACCCTTCCCGGAATCAGGGAGGCTATTGAGCAGCAACAGTGGAAGCAGGCCCAGGAGCAGGTTTTTGTGGATGCACGGGCCATTGACCGGCTGGCCACCTACCTGGAGGAGCTGACGGACCAGGCTGCCAAATGAGGCGTTGTCTGGGATCTTTTTTACCTTTCCAATCTAAAAAATTACCAACAGATGAGTCATTCCAGAATCATAGCCGGTTCAAAACAGATTGCCCTGGTCGCCCACGACCACAAAAAGAAGGATCTGATTGAGTGGGCCGTATATAACAGGGCTGTATTGTCGGGCCATACCCTGATCGCTACCGGGACGACCGGCAAACTTTTGGAGGAGAAATTGGATCTCCCCATCGTGAAGCTCCTGAGCGGCCCGCTGGGGGGTGACCAGCAGATCGGGGCGCTTATTGCCGAAGAAAAGCTGGATCTGCTGATTTTTTTCTGGGATCCGATGGAAGCCCAACCCCATGACAGCGATGTAAAGGCGCTGCTCCGCCTGGCGGTGGCAAGGAATATACTGATTGCCTGCAACCGGACTACGGCAGACTTTATCCTGACTTCGGTACTCATGCAACAGGAATACCCGATAGTCATTCCCGATTATACCGAATACCTGAAAAGGCCGGTGATATAACAGCCCTTTATCTTTAGGTGACCTGCCCGTAAGGGCAGCCAAATAAAATCATCATTTCCCATGCCCTTTCAACTCAATTCTTCCTATAGCCCTTCCGGAGACCAGCCGCAGGCCATTGAACAGCTGACCCAGGGAATCCTGCAGGGCGAGCGGTTTCAGACCCTGCTCGGGGTCACCGGCAGCGGGAAGACCTTCACCATGGCCAATGTCATCCAGAATGTCCAGCGGCCTACCCTGGTACTGACCCATAACAAGACCCTGGTGGCACAGCTTTACGGGGAGTTCAGGCAATTTTTCCCGGAAAATTCGGTGGGCTATTTTGTGTCCTATTACGATTACTACCAGCCGGAAGCCTATATGCCGGTTTCCGATACTTATATTGAAAAGGACCTGAGCATCAATGAAGAGCTGGACAAGTTGCGGCTTGCCGCCACCTCCCAACTGTTGACCGGGCGCAGGGATATTATTGTGGTAGCCAGCGTAAGTTGTATTTATGGTATTGGCAATCCCAAGGACTTTGCCGAAGGGGTGATCCGGATTCGGGAAGGCCAGGTCATCAGCCGGCAGGGATTTTTGCATGCGCTCGTGAACGGGCTTTATTCCAGGACCCAGGGCGATTTTGCCCGCGGTACCTTTCGGGTGAAGGGGGATACGGTGGATATCAACCTGCCCTATATGGACAACGGATACCGGATTACTTTTTTCGGGGATGAAATCGAGAGCATCGAGACCCTGGAACTGAGTTCGGGCAAGCGAATAGCGAGGATTGAGGATGCAGCCATCTTTCCTGCCAACCTCTATATGGCGCCCAAGGACAAGATACAGATGATCCTCGCAGAAATCCAGGACGAAGCGTCCCGGCAGGCTGCATATTTCAAAAATGAAGGAAAATATATTGAAGCCCAGCGGATCACTGAGCGCGTGAATTACGATGTGGAAATGATCCGGGAACTGGGGTATTGCAACGGGGTGGAAAACTATTCAAGGTTTTTTGACCGCCGGCAGCCGGGTACCCGCCCCTTCTGCCTGCTGGATTATTTTCCGCCCGACTACCTGTGTATCATAGACGAAAGTCACCAGACCATTCCCCAGGTCAGCGGCATGTATGGAGGAGACCGTTCCCGTAAACTGATCCTGGTGGATTATGGATTTAGGCTGCCCTCAGCCCTGGACAACCGACCCTTGAATTTCAGTGAATTTGAAGACATGCTGAACCAGACCATCTTTGTCAGTGCCACCCCGGGGGATTATGAACTGGAAAAAACCGAAGGGGTGGTGGTCGAACAGGTGGTACGTCCCACCGGGTTGCTCGATCCCCCGATTGAGATCCGACCCTCGGTCAATCAGATCGATGACCTCCTTGATGAGATCGACAAAAGGGTCACCAAGGGAGACCGGGTGCTGGTTACCACCCTCACCAAGCGAATGGCCGAAGAAATGGACAAATACCTCCACCGGATCAACATCAAGTCCAAATATATTCATAGCGAGGTAGATACCCTGGACCGGATCGAGATCCTGCGCCAGCTGCGGCTAGGCGAAATCGATGTCCTGGTGGGAGTCAATCTCCTGAGGGAAGGACTGGATCTGCCCGAAGTGTCCCTGGTGGCCATCCTGGATGCAGACAAGGAAGGCTTTCTCAGAAATGAAAGGTCGCTTACCCAGACGGCGGGAAGAGCCGCCCGAAATATCGATGGGCTGGTGATCTTCTATGCCGATCACATGACAGAAAGCATGCAAAAAACCATTGATGAGACCCAGCGGCGCCGTGAAAAGCAGATTGCTTATAACCTGGAACACCATATTACCCCACAAACCATTAAAAAATCGGTAGACCAGATCATGGGACAAACCTCGGTACTGGATATTAAAGAAACGACTGCCTCCCCGCTTCTTGAAAGGGAAGGACCGGCAGTGGCTCTGGAGGAACAGGTGGACTACCAAACCATCCCCCAGTTGGAAAAGGCCATCGCCCTGGTGAAAAGGACGATGGAAAAAGCAGCCCGGGATCTGGATTTTATGGAGGCAGCCAGACTTCGTGATGAGATGTTCCGGCTTCAAAAGCTGCTGGAAGAAATGAAAGGATAGCAAAGAAAATCCTGGCACCGCTCATTGTGCCCCTCAAGTATTACCCTTTCTGGGTACCGGTTTATCCCTGACTGCCCTGCTTGCTTTCTAGGGGTCGCTACCCTGGTCTAATTGTGGGATTGGATGCACTCAAACCAAAGAAAAAATTTAAATTTAGGCAGTCTCCCACTGCCTTAAAATTAATTGAATGAGCAAGAAGCTTCTGGCCGTCTTATGGTTGCTGATCATAGCGTTGCGCACCTCCGCGCAAACCCCTACCCTTTCCTTTTTCAATGAACTCGACGGAAAAAGCGATGAGGCGCTTTTTGCGGACACCTCGCTGATTCCTACGCTTCAACAGCTCCATGCCCAAATCAGAATGGGGATGCTGGACCTCAATCCATCGCGGGCCTCGGTGGTCAGGCAGCTGAACAGGGCGGGGATCCCGGTAGTTGCCTGGTTGCTGCTTCCCAAGGACCAGGGATACTGGTTTAACAGCCGCAATGCTGCGGCCGCCGAACAGCGGTACCAGGAGGTAAAAAAATGGGCCGGTGAAAATGGCCTGGTATTCCAGGGATATGGTCTGGACCTGGAGCTTGATTATAACGACCTGGTACTTTGGAAAAACCACAAACTGAAATTGATAGGCAAATTGATTCTCAGGTTATATGACAAGGCCTCGGTGGAAAAAGGCCGGGAGGAATACCAGGCCTTGATTTCAAGGATCGAAAAGGACGGATACTCGGTAGAAACCTATTATGTGCCCTTTATCCGCTATGAGGCCGAGAGCGGCAGGACTTCACTGGAACAGCTGACGGGTTTTCTGGATCTCAATACCAGCAGGGATATTCCGATGCTATATTCTTCTTTTATGGGAAATTCCTACGGATTGCTCAAGGAACTCGCCATTGATCCCCACCTGAAATATGTGGCCATCGGCAGTACGGGAGGAGGATTTGATACGACCCTGCCTTCGATGAGCTGGAATGACCTGGCGCATGACCTGAGGCTGGCCTCCCGGACTGCCACGGAAATTCATATTTTCAGCCTGGAAGGTTCGGTCGAAAAAGGGTATTTGAAAAAGCTGATCCATTTCGATTATTCCATACCGGTACCCGCGGAACCCGAACAGGTAAAAGCGGTGACTTCCCTTAAATCCAAAGTGGCTGACATCTCCATGATACTGAGTTACCCTACCCTTTTTCTATTGACGACCCTGCTGATTTGCGTACTGTTGGTTTGGGCGTTGTTCAGGCTTGTGAGATGGTTGATCAGAAAAATATAGCCACCCCTGATAAAAATCTGAAGGCACCGGGTCCGCACGCACCACATATGGAAAGAAAAAAACGAACCCAAATATGGAAGGTTACCATTTTGAAAGATTTGTTCGCGCACAACAGGATAGCTATCCGGCGGCGCTGGCAGAAGTAGCCTCGGGGAGAAAGCGCACCCACTGGATGTGGTATATATTCCCGCAAATCCGGGGGCTTGGGATGAGTGAGACCTCCCGGTATTATTCTATAAATGATCTGGCAGAAGCCCAGGCCTACCTGGACCATCCGGTGCTGGGAGCAAGGCTGCTGGAAATCAGTCAGACACTGCTGACGCTGAAAAGCAATGATGCCCACCAGGTCTTCGGCTCCCCCGATGATCTCAAGCTGAGATCATCCATGACCTTGTTTGCGCAATTGCCGGATTCTCCCAAGGTGTTTCAGCAGGTGCTCGACAAATTTTTCGGCGGACAAAAAGATGCCCGAACCCTGCAGATCCTGGGGGCCTTGAAATAAGGCTGCCGGTCAAGGATATCTGCGGTGGAGAAGTCTGCTGACGGGTACCTGTATTTTAAGGTTTAAGAAAAGGGGGGCGGGTTTTCAGGATCTTGTGATATACCTGGCAACTTTCGACATGGGCCCCCGGAAGGTACCCCGTACTCATCAAAAATTCGTTGACGATTTCCCCGCCGGTAAACCTGAAGGTTCCCTTAAAGATTTTGACCCATTCCTGTTTGGATTTGGGATGGTGGTGGTCGATCCATTTTTTGAAAGAACCGAACTGTTTTTGCAACTGCAGGATGGTTTGTGCATTGGCGATAGCAGCCTGGATCTTGAGGCGGTTTCGGATGATGCCGGGGTCATTCATCAGGCGGTCAAAATCTTTTTCAGAAAAGGCGGCCACTTTCCTGATGGAGAACTTTTTATAGGCCTTCCTGAAATTTTCCTGCTTGTGAAGGATGGTGGTCCAGCTGAGCCCTGCCTGGTTGATTTCCAGTATCAGTCTTTCGAAGAGCTCATCGTCGTCTTCAATCGGAAATCCATAGGCCGTATCATGATAGATTCGGTGGACACTGTCTTTGTCCATCCCTTTTACTACATCACAATAGGAAGTTGGCTGATCCACCGGCATCTCATTAAAATTTTGAAGTGAAAAAATATTCCTGTACCCCGTTGAAGCTTCAAAAATAACACAAGGGTCCGTATCTTTAAACCTTAGCAGATAATTTATCCCGAATACATGGATCATTTTGAAAATATCGATTGCGAACAGACCTATATCCTGGAAGACGAGCGGGCACTGCTCAGACCCTTGCAGCCGCAGGACATAGACCACCTGCTTCCGTTTGCCATCCACGAACCCGAACTCTGGAAATATTCCCTGATCAGTGCCCACGGGCCCGAAGGGATGCAGCTCTATCTCAACCTGGCCATTGCCAACCGGGAGGAAGGCCGGGAATATCCCTTCATCGTCTATGACAAACTTAAAGGGGCCTATGCGGGCTGTACCCGGTTTTATGACATCCAGAATGCTTACCGGACCATGCAACTCGGATATACCTGGTATGGGGCCGGGTTCCAGGGCACCGGCCTGAACAAGCACTGCAAGTACCTGATGTTGTCATTTGCCTTTGAGCGCCTGGGGATGGAGCGGATCGAATTCAGGGCGGATAACGACAATGCCAGAAGTGTGGCTGCCATGAAATCCCTGGGATGTAAAGTGGAAGGAGTCCTTCGCAGCCACCTGCCCAGGAGACAGGGGGGCAGGCGCGACAGCATCATACTGAGTATTTTAAAAGCCGACTGGCTGGGCGGGGTGGGTGCACACCTGCGCAACCGGCTGAGCTAAACCCTGAATTTCCCGGACGAACTGGTCCATTCTAAAACATTTTTATGAACAGAGCAATTTCAAGCTGGCACAGCCCCAGTCTGAACAAGGAGATGCCGGTTGCGGTGTATGGATATTACGGCTTTGCCCTGCTGATGGTCCCTACGGCGGCTGCAGATTACCTCGAGTATGAACGGTTTCAACTGATTGACAGCCTGGCTCCGCATATTGATGGCGGGAAAGTCAAGGTATTTTCTATTAACAGCATTAACAATGAAAGCTGGATGAACCCTCATATGGAGGGGGCTCATAAGGCGATCCGGCACAATCAGTTCAACCAGTATGTGTTCAATGAGGTAATCCCCTTTATTAAAGAACAGACTTCACCTGAAACCCCTGTCATCATCTGCGGGGCCAGTTTTGGCGCCCTGCACAGCATGAACCTCTTTTTGAAGCGACCTGACCTGATTGAGGGGGTCATTGCCATGAGCGGGGTCTATGATCTTCATGAATATACCCGGGGATATCATGACGACCAGGTGTATTTCAATTCCCCCATGGACTATTTACCGGGGCTCACCGACTCCTGGTACCTGGATCATATCCGCAGGAGCAGACACATT
Organism: Bacteroidota bacterium; assembly: GCA_021780705.1. Classification (GTDB taxonomy): domain Bacteria; phylum Bacteroidota; class Bacteroidia; order Chitinophagales; family Chitinophagaceae; genus Ginsengibacter. Next base: position 1,285 of record JAJXYG010000291.1, on the reverse strand, counting down.
CACATTCTTTCAGGTGGCGGAGCCTATGAAGATCCGGGTGCGGCAGGCCGGTTTGCCAGGGTATTGTATGACAAGGGGATCAACTATGAGCTGGATATCTGGGGAAATGACATGACCCATGACTGGCCTACCTGGAGGGCCATGCTCCCCTATTACCTGGAATCCAGGTTCTGATTGCACGGGTTACCGGGGAAGCATTTCACCGGGAGTTTTACCATTTTTTAAGGATTGCAGAGCCCTGCCTTTGTAGTAATTTTATTGTATGGAGAAAAAATTATTTCTGCTGGATGCCATGGCACTAATTTACCGGGCATACTATGCGTTGCTGCGCAGCCCGATCCTGACCACGAAAGGGAAGAATACCAATGCCCAGTACGGTTTTACCAATACCCTGTTTGATTTGTTGAGCAAAGAAAAGCCCACCCACCTGGCCGTAGCCTTCGACACCCATGCACCTACGGAAAGGCATACCGATTTTGAGGCCTATAAGGCCAACCGCCAGGAGGCCCCGGAGGATTTGCTCTCTTCCATTCCGGACATTAAGAAAATTATAGAAGGATTCAATCTGCCGGTGGTGGAATGTGACGGCTATGAGGCGGATGACATCATAGGGGCTCTTGCCCAGCAGGCGGAAAAGGATGGGTATGAAGTCTTTATGGTTACCCCAGACAAGGACTTCGGGCAGCTGGTAACCGAAAAAATAAAAATATATAAGCCGGGGTACCAAGGCGGAAAGGTGGAGATTCTCGGTCCGAAGGAAGTATGTGAGAAGTGGAATATCCAGGAAGTCAAACAGGTTATAGACATCCTGGGATTGATGGGAGACGCGGCAGACAATATTCCGGGGATTCCGGGCATCGGGGAGAAAACGGCAGCCAAGCTCCTGGCTACCTATGGAAGTATTGAAAACCTGCTGGCGGATGCGGACAATATCAAGGGGTCCGTGGGAGAAAAGGTCCGTGCCGGAAAAGAACTGGCCCTCATGAGCAAAAAGCTCGCCACCATCATTACCGAAGTGCCCTGCACCTTTCATGAAAAGGACTTCAGGGTGAAGGCCTATAATACCGAAGCGTTAAAAGACATATTTGCGGAACTGGAATTCAAGACCCTGGGCAAAAGGATTTTGGGAGATGAATACAATGTATTCGTGGTGGACAAGAAAGTAATCCAGACGGATCTTTTTGGCAATGCCCAGGAAACCTCCGGGGAAGATGTCGTCCCCGGAAATGAAAGGGCCGAAGATTCAGGGCTGGCTGCCGACAAAGACATCCATAATACCCCACAT
>JAJXYG010000234.1 GCA_021780705.1 Bacteroidota bacterium | reverse complement strand
CGAAGACATCGTGGACGCTACCATAAAGTCAAAACTGGCAGATTGGTACCCCCAACTGAGCTTCAATTACGATATTCAATATTATTTCAAACTGCCCACCCTGAATTTTGGCGGTAACCTGATCCATACCGGCACCAAGAGTAACTCCCTGGGGCAATTCGAGGTCACCCAGAACATTTTCAACCGGGATGCCCTGCTGGCCTCCAGGAGTGAAAGAGACGTGAGACGACAGGCCAACCAGACTACCAGCCAACAGAAAATTAACCTGGCTGTGGCTGTCAGCAAAGCGTTCTATGATGTCATTTTGACCCGGCAACAGATTGCACTGGCCTCCGAAGACATCGCCCGGCTGCAGCAAAGCCTGAAGGATGCCTATTATCAATACCAAAGTGGAATTACCGACAAGACCGATTATAAGAGAGCCACGATTTCACTAAATAATGCCAAAGCCCTTCAAAAACAGGAGGAAGAGGCCCTCGTGGGCAAGGATGCCTATCTGAAGGAATTGCTGGGATATCCTGCCTCCGCTGTACTCAACTTATCCTATGATACCGCTGCCCTAACCCGGGAAATTAATATCGACACTACGCAGACAGTAGATGACGACAACCGGATTGAGGTAAAACTGCTTGAAACCCAAAGAAAACTGCAATCCTATAATCTGTTGTATTACAAATGGAGTTACCTGCCGGTAGTTTCCGCCTTCGGGTATTACAATCTCAACTTCCTCAATAACCAGATTTCCAAGCTGTACAACGCGGTCTACCCCAATTCCTATGCGGGAATTTCTCTTACATTCCCCATATTCCAGGGAGGCAAGCGGATCCAGCAGATCAGGCAGGCCCATTTGGAATTGGACCAGGTTGACAACTCGATCAAAAGCCTGGAGAATTCCATCAATACCGAATACCTGCAGGCCCTTTCCACCTACAAAAGCAATCTGGACAACTATTATATGTTGAAGGATAATATGGATCTGGCCAAGGAAGTATATGGCATCATCAGCCTTCAATACCGTGCCGGAGTGAAAACCTACCTGGATGTGATCAGTGCCGAAACCGATTTGCGTGCGGCAGAAATCAACTACTACAATGCCCTTTACCAGGTATTGTCCAGCAAGGTGGATGTCATGAAGTCATTAGGAACCCTTACTTATTAAATAATATTTATGATTCATTTGAAAAGCGCTCCCATTTTCCTGCTTTCATTTACCATTCTTTTTGCGGCCTCCTGCAGCGACAAGAATGCGCCTACCCAACAGGGGCCTCCTGCGGCAGTACCGGTGACCGTGGAAACGGTGGAAAATACCAATGCCAGCTACTTTGATGAATACCCCGGAAGCGTGGCTGCCCTCAACGAAGTAAAACTCACCTCCCAGGTAAGTGGATACGTGACCGGAATATTCTTTGCTGACGGAAGCAGGGTACATAAGGGCCAGAAGCTTTATACCATCGATGCCCAGATTTATGACGCCAATTACCAGCAAGCCGTCGCTAATTTACAGGTCCAGGAAGCCAACCTGGAAAAAGCCCAAAAAGACGATGACCGTTACCATGAATTAGACAAGCATGACGCAATTGCCAAGCAGCAGGTGGATTATGCCGATGCGGCCCTTCAGGCGGCCCAAAAGCAGGTAGCTGCCTCCAAGGCCAACGTAGCCGCCCTGGAGTCCAATGTGCGTTTTTCCACGATATATGCCCCGTTCGATGGCACCATTGGAATTTCACAGGTGAAAAAAGGAACCCTGGTGGTACCGGGTCAGACTGTGCTCAATACAGTGTCCTCAGACAATCCGATCGCAGTGGATTTTCCGGTAGACCAGAAAAATATATACCGTTTCCTGAAAATGGAAGAGTCTCATGGCATTGAGTTGAAGGATTCCACGTTCACACTGTCATTCAGCGGTGCAGTCTATCCCTATCCCGGCCAGATTGCATTTGTGGACCGGGCCGTGGACCCGCAGACCGGAACCATTAAAACCCGGTTGATTTTTAAGAACACCCAGGATCTCCTAAGGCCCGGAATGAATACCACCGTCAGGGTCATGAACGAGGCACCAAAAGGATCCACCGTGATCACCTATGATGCTGTATCAGAACTGCTCGGAGAATTCTTTGTGTACAAGGTAGATGACAGCAACCGGGTACACCAGCAGAAGGTACAGTTGGGCAAACAGATCGGCAATAAGATTATTGTCACCGAGGGGCTCAATGAGGGAGACCGGATCGTGGTCCAGGGAGTACAGAATCTCCATGAAGGTTCTTTAATTGCATTGAAGCCGAATGGCAATGCGGCACCCGCTAAATGATAACGGTGCAAACCAGTTAAGACCCATTTTAAAAAGAAATGTAACTAATGATCGCTGAAACTTTTATAAGAAGACCCGTTACCGCCATTGTGATTTCCATTGTCATTGTACTGGTGGGTATCATATCCATGTCTACCCTTCCGGTGGCTCAGTATCCGGATATTACTCCTCCCACTGTGAGTGTTTCGGCAACTTTCACCGGCGCGGATGCCAAGACCGTGGAGGAAACCACGACCACCCCTATTGAAACCCAGATCAATGGGACCCCGGGGATGTCTTATATCAGCAGCAACAGTACTTCCAGTGGCCAAAGCGGGATCAGTGCAGTATTTGACGTCGGCACCAATGTGGACATTGCCGCCCTTGACCTTCAGAATAGGGTGAATGTAGCATTACCTACGCTGCCTACTTCTGTACAACGTTTGGGAGTAACAGTGCGCAAGCGCAATCCAAGCATTATGATGGCCATTGCCTTTTATTCGCCTCACGGAACCCACGATTCCAAGTTTATCGGGAATTATGTCAATATCTATGTGGCCGAAGCCTTACAACGGGTAAAGGGAGTAGGAGACATCCTTTCCAGGGGAGATGATTTTGGCATGAGGATCTGGCTGGATCCCGAAAAATTGGCGGCCCTTGGCCTAACCCCTGCAGACGTCAACGCGGCCATCTCCAGCCAGAACCTTGAAATTGCGGCGGGAACCATTGGCGGCAACCCACAGCCCTCCAACCAGAGCTTTGAATACACGGTGCTTACCAACAGCAGATTGAGTACCGTGGACCAGTTTAAAAACATTGTGGTACGAACTGACCCCACCACCGGCAATATTATCTATCTAAAAGATATAGCACGGGTAGAATTGGGCAAATTTGATTACAGCAACAATGCCCTGGTAAACGGGAAACCCGCATCCTTTATCCTCATCTACCAGGCACCTGGAGCCAACGCCCTGGATACCTATGATGGGATCATGAAGGAATTAGATATCCTGAAAAAGAATTTTCCCAAGGACATCGATTATTTGGTACCCCTCGAAACGGTCACGGTGGTCAAGACCTCCATAAGAGAAGTGGTATATACCTTGTTGGAAGCCCTTGGCCTGGTGACCATCGTGGTGTTCCTGTTTCTGCAAAGCTGGCGTGCGACCCTGATTCCGATCCTGGCTATTCCCGTATCCCTGATCGGCACCTTCATATTTTTTATTCTTTTTGGCTTTACGATCAATACCCTGACCTTATTTGCATTTGTGCTGGCTATCGGAATCGTGGTGGATGATGCCATTGTGGTCGTGGAAGCAGTCCAGCATAATATCGATTACAATAAACTATCGCCCATTGATGCCACCCGAAAGGCCATGCATGACATATCGGGACCAGTAATTGCCATCGCACTGATCCTGGCTTCGGTATTCATACCGGTAGGTTTTATTCCTGGAATCGTGGGCAAGTTGTATCAGCAATTTGCCATTACCATTGCAGTCTCCGTAATCATATCCGCATTTGTAGCCCTGTCGCTCACACCAGCACTTTGCTCACTAATGATGCAACCCTCCAAGGATAAGAATGCCAAGAAGGGATGGTTGGAAAAATTTCATGCCGCCTTCAACAGCCGCTTTGAAAAGATCACGAATTCCTATGCCCGGGGAGTTAGAAAATGGATTAAGGGCACCCCCTATGTCCTGGTCATGCTGGTAGTGGTCTTCGTAAGCCTCCTTTACCTGTTCAAGCACAAGCCAACAGGTTTTATTCCCTCTGAGGATGAAGGAAGAGTATTTGTGACTTATGAACTGCCCGAAGCGGCGTCTACCAGCCGAAGCGTCGCCATGCTCCAGGAAATCCAGGCCCGGATTCTTTCCATTCCCGAAGTGGGTACAGTAGGGGGGATTGCCGGTTTGAACATTATCAGTTTTTCCAACAAATCCAATGTGGGAACAATTTTCGTGCTGTTAAAACCCTGGGATGAAAGAAAGGGAGCTTCTCATACGGCGCTGAGTGTTATCGCAAAAATCAAGAAGATCACTGCTGATATCAAGAATGCGCGCATACTGGCCATCTCCCCTCCTGCCATTCCGGGACTAGGGGCCACTTCCGGATTTACCTTCGAATTACAGCAAACCACCAGTACCGACAGCATCCAGGACTTTGAAAAAGTAGCCCGAAATTTCCTGGGCGAATTAAACAAGAGACCTGAAATCGGGGCAGCGTATACTTTCTTCAGTGCCAGAACCCCAGGATATCAGGTGAATGTGGACCGGGTGAAGGCTGAGCAATTGGGGGTGAATGTATCTGATATTTATAACACGCTTTCTACCATGCTGGGCAGTTCATATATCAATAACATTACTCTTTACGGAAGGAATTTCAGGGTATTGACAGAGGCAGACAGTACCTACCGGTCCTCTCTGGATGAGATAAAAAAATATTATGTGCGCAACAGCCAGGGAAATATGATCCCCCTGGGCTCTCTGGTCACGACCAAGCTGATTGAAAACCCTTCACTCATCTCGCACTATAATATATACCGGTCTATTGAAATCAACGGAAATGCCGCACAAGGATACAGCAGCGGGCAGGCCATCCAAGCCCTACAGGAGACTGCCGCCAAGTACCTGCCGGCAGGTTACAGCTATGAATTTTCCGGAATGAGTACAGAAGAAATCAAGGCGGGTTCCAAGAGCACCACCATTTTTGCCATCTCCCTGGTGTTTGTATTTCTCTTCCTCGCGGCGCTTTATGAGAGCTGGTCCATTCCGTTCTCCGTGCTTTTTGCCGTGCCTATTGGGGCCCTGGGTTCTATCATTACCCTTACGCTGATCCCGGATCTGTCCAATAATATCTACGCCCAGATTGGATTGATTACCCTCATCGGTCTGGCAGCCAAAAATGCCATCCTGATCGTAGAATTTGCCAAGGAGAGGGTCGATGCAGGCATGGAAATCATCAAGGCAACTTTAGCTGCAGTAAAACTTCGTTTGAGACCGATTGTGATGACTTCCCTGGCCTTTATATTCGGCGTCTTGCCTCTTGCCTTTGCCAGCGGTGCGGCCGCCCAATCCAGAAGAACCATCGGATGGACCGTATTCGGAGGAATGATAGCAGCTACCACCCTGGCCATCTTCGTGGTCCCGGTACTCTTTGTGTTGATTACCCGAATTTCCTATGGCAAGAAAAAGCTCGCCAAACTCGAAGCTGGCTACCGGCCGGAAGATCATAAGGACATAGAGGAATAGCCTTATCAGACAGGAGGATCGAAAGTATTAATCCCCGACTTACCCGGTCCCTGCAATTGAAATTGCAGGGTAGTACCTCACTTACCCGACTTCGGCTATTCCGATGGTGCCCGGGAGCCAGATTGTTTTTCTTCGCCTGTCAGTTAAGGGTATGGGACCTAAAAAACCCCATTGGCTTTTTAACCAATGGGTGTATGATACAATGTTTAAATATCTCAAAGACTTAAGGCAGTTCCCTTACCCAGATATTTCTGAAGCTGATGGGTTCGCTTTTGTCTCCGTGGGCCTGCAGTTTGATGGGGGCCGGTCCGTGGGCGGCACCTTCATAGGTCGGCAATCCGATATAAAGAGTTGGTCCTTTTAACTGCACATTGTTCTGTACCAAAACCCCGTTAAAGAATGCAGTCACCCGGGCCGGACTCATCAGAGAACCATCTGTATTAAACCGGGGTGCAGTCCAAATCACATCATAAGTCTGCCATACTCCCGGAGGGAAATTGGCATTCACCAGCGGTGCATATTGTTTGTATACACTTCCGGCCTGGCCGTTTACATAGGTAGAATTGTGATAATTGTCCAGGATCTGCAATTCATAACCAGCGTCACCTTTTCCCAGGGAGGCCAGGAACAGGCCGCTATTGCCACGAAGTTGTCCTTCCCCCTGGATATCCTTGGGTTCTTTCCATTCCAGGTGGATCTGGTAATCTTCAAACTTCTGTTTGGTTTGAATATTACCTGCTTTCTTGTTCACGGTAAGCACTCCGTCATGGACAAACCAATCGGCCGGCTTGGTGGTATCGTCTGCTGAAACCCAGTTGTCCAGGTTTTTGCCGTCAAATAGAATAACGGCATCGGAAGGAGGAGCTCCACATTCCTTTCCCGGGGTAACCACAGGCGGTACCGGGGTATAAAATTCAGTGTCTTCATGTTTCATATGCTGCTGGGCATAGGCAGGAGCCACTCCCAGGGCTCCCAGAAGTGCAAAAGCAATCAATTGTTTTTTCATAATAATAGTGTAGTTAATGAGTGGTGGTTATCAATCCAGTATTTATTCCATTTTGTGTAAGAGGGTCAGTCAGGGTTTTCTGCCTCATGAAAAGCTAATGCATTCCTTTAACTCCTTGTCCGTATAGGCAAGATTATATTGCTTAAGGACATCGGCAGGCACCCCATTCCACTGGTTGGGGACATTGCCCATATATCCAACATCCTTCCCCCCGATTTCTGAGGTGTAGAATCCAGTAGCAGTGAGGTTGCGCATCAAATTAAAGAAGGCTACCCCTTGATGCATTTCCGGTTTGGCCTTCTTGGGATAGGCAATCATGTCTACGATTTCCATCTGCTGTGAATTGGTGCAGTCAGTAAACACATTCTGGTACCGGTCCAGGCACTGCATATCCAGCCATCTGAGCCCTCCCCTCATGGGCACCTGGTGCTCAGGCATGTCTTTTACAATAAATTCTATGAAATCAGGCACCTTGGCATCTGAGGCACTACCACTGACGTCATCCTTGGGAATGATGATATCCCCCAGCACGGTGATGGTGGCCATTTCTTCCGGGGTGAAAAAAGTATAGGAAGTTTCCTTTTTATAATGGGCTTTTTCTTCCACCATCCGGTTAATTCCGGTGGGATTGTCTTCTGTGGCCCCGGCAGCGGCCGTCTGGCTTCCCGGTTCCTTTTTTTCAGAAAGCTTGCAGGCATCCAGGAATAATCCGGTAGAGACGGTGCCGATGGCAATGGCTTTTAGGGAGCTTCTTCTATCCATATTTTTTCATTTTTGGTTCAGGGGCCCAAGGGAATCCATTCCTGGAGGCGAAACCTGAATAAATTAGAAGGTATAATAAATACTGTTTTATTTTATAGTGATCTTTTATATCTCTCTTTTTTTAAGCTGATCCACAATATACTCAGAAGTGCGCATGGAAAGTGCCAGAATCGTCCAGGTGATATTCTTATCCCCCTGTGACACAAATTGTCCTCCATCCACGTTGAAGAGGTTTTTACAATCATGGGCCTGGGAATATTTATTCAGGGCAGAACTTTTTGGGTCATTCCCCATCCGGACGGTACCTGCTTCATGAATGATATTTCCGGGATTATGCAGCCCGTAATTGTCTTCAGGACCATCGTCTCCCCCCCAGGTGATCACCGCACCCATGGAATGAAGGATTTCAGCAAAAGTCTCCTTCATGTGCTTGGCCTGTTTGATTTCATAATCCGTATAAGTG
>JAJXYG010000023.1 GCA_021780705.1 Bacteroidota bacterium | reverse complement strand
GGTGCACTGCTGGCGGGGCGGGATGAGAAGCGGGGCCATTGCCTGGTTGCTGGACCTGTACGGTTTCCGGGTATACCAGTTAAAGGGAGGATACAAGGCGTACCGAAACTGGGCCCTGGCCCAGTTCGAAAAGCCGTATCACCTGCGGGTCCTGGGCGGTTTTACCGGCTCGGGGAAAACCCGACTGCTGAAAGAATTGAAAAATAAAGGAGAAAGGACCCTGGACCTTGAAGCCCTGGCCCACCACAAGGGTTCTGCCTTTGGCTGGCTGGGAGAAGCGCCCCAGCCCGGTCAGGAGATGTTTGAAAACCAGGTGGCCCTGGAATTATTCCGGCTTTCCGGCTCGCAAAGTACCCAGGCACAGGAGGATGGCACCTGTTCAGAAGCGATGGCCCCGGTAATATGGGTAGAAGATGAAAGCCGGCATATCGGGTCGGTAGGGGTTCCCGGAAAATTCTGGGACCAGATGAGACAAAGCCCGCTATATTTTCTGGACATTCCTTTTGAGAGCCGGCTGGACTATATAGTCAGTAATTATGGGATCTTTCCGACCGACGGCCTGGTGGAGTCCATCCTCAAAATAGAAAAAAGGCTGGGCGGCAGGGAGACCCTTGAAGCCATCGCCTCCCTGAAGTCGGGCCGGATCCGGGATTGCTTTGATATTCTGCTGCGTTACTACGACAAACTCTATTTCAAGAGCCTGAACAAACGGGAAAATCTCCCGAAACTGCTAAATAAAGTACCCTGCCAGACCGTTGATGAAAATAACATCACCCAGTTGATGGCCAGGAAGTCCCTGCCACCGATTTCTCTCAACGACGTGCCATGAAAATCCTTTTCCTCTTATTGCTGGTCCCCTTTGAGCTATGTGCACAGGACATTACCGGGGTTTGGAGCGGCCGGATGTATAATGACACTACCCACCAGTCGATTCGCTATGAACTGGCGATCTCCCGGGACCAGGGAAAACTTACCGGTTACAGCCGCAGTGTGTTCATCCTCGGCGGGGTGGAAAATATCGGGGTAAAGTCTTTAAAAATCAAAAAGTCAGAGGGAGATGCTTACTCGATTGAGGACAGCAGGCTGCTCTATGATACCTATACCATTCCCCCGCCAAGGGGAGTCCGGGTATTTGCGATGCTCCGATTGATCGTTAATGACAGTGAAATGGTCCTGCAGGGCCCCTGGACCACGAATGTGACCCGCCGGTACAACCGGGTGACCGGGAACCTGCTTCTCATAAAGAAACGAGACCTGGCCAGGGATACCCTGGTAAAAAACCTGCGGGACCTGGGACTGGCCGGAACCCTTTCCTTCATAAGTCCCCCTGTGGAAAAGATACCCAATCCCCCTTCTCTGGAAGCCGGGTCGGGGAGGGCACCCGCCCGGGCAGGTGCTACCGATACCATAAAGACAGTTGCCGTACAGAAAACTACCGCTACCGCCTACACTGAAATAAAGAATGAAGTTTCCCGGACTCCCCCGGTTAAATCGGGTTCCACCGGGGAAAAGGTATCTGCAGGTTCCACAGCGATCACAGCCTCCTCAAAGCCCGGGGGCATAAGGGAGCAGGCGCGGGATTCTTCCCTTCAGATCCCTGAACGGAAGGCTCCTTTGGCTACCCGGGCAGGTGCCACCGATACCATAAAAGCAGTTGCCATACAAAAAACTACCACTACCGCCTACACTGACAGAAAAAATGAAGCTTCCCCGCCTCTCCCGGTTAAACCAGGTTCCACAGGGGAAAAGCCACCTGCAGGTTCCACAGCGATCACAGCCTCCTCAACGTCCGGGAGCATAAGGGAGCAGGCGCGGGATTCCACCACAAAGATTCCTGAAAGCGGGGCTCCTTTGCCTGCTGCCAGAAAACCGGTCCCGGTCGCTGCGGCAGCCATCCATGAAAGAAAGATTGAAACCATCCGGAGCGTGGAAATTCAGGCGGACAGCCTGGTGCTTACCCTTTATGACAATGGGGTCGTGGATGGAGATACGGTGAGCGTACTTTTGAACGGAAAGGTGGTGATGCCCCGGGTAGGCCTGTCGCTCAAGCCCGTCAACAAAACGATTTATCTTACGCCCCAGATGGGGGACTCCCTCACGCTGATCATGTATGCCGAGAACCTGGGCAGCATTCCGCCCAATACCGGGCTACTCATCGTGCATGATGGCGACAAGGTGCATTATATCAATTTCAGTGGCGACCTTCACCGGAATGCAGCCATCCTGCTGCGAAGGATGCATAAATAGTAAGGAAGTTGTAATTTCCCCACCATGAAACAATCCCCAAATACTCCCTTTTCTGCTCCCGTGCGGATGACCCAATATTCCCATGGCGCGGGCTGCGGATGCAAAATCTCCCCCCGGGTCCTGGACCAGATCCTGCACAGTGACCAGGTGCTGCCCGACCATGACAAACTCCTTGTAGGCAATTCCAGCAGGGACGATGCCGCCGTGTATGATCTGGGCAATGGCCAGTGCCTAATTGCTACCACCGATTTTTTCATGCCCATCGTGGATGACCCTTTTGATTTTGGAAGGATTGCCTCTGCCAATGCCATCAGTGACGTTTATGCCATGGGAGGAAGCCCGATCCTGGCCATTGCCATCCTGGGCTGGCCCATCAGTGTACTTGCTCCCGAAATTGCCCGGGAGGTCCTGGAAGGCTCCCGCAGTGTCTGCAGGGAGGCGGGGATTCCGCTGGCGGGTGGCCACAGCATAGACAGTCCGGAGCCAATTTTCGGTCTTGCAGTCAACGGGCTGGTCGCCCTGAATCACCTCAAGAAGAACAATACGGCCCGTGCGGGGGATTGGATTTACCTGACCAAACCGGTAGGGGTAGGGATCCTGACCACGGCGGAGAAAAAGGGGCTCCTGCAATCCCCTCACCAGGGCCTTGCTGCCCGGCAGATGCGCCAGCTTAACAAGCTGGGTGTCCTCCTGGGCGCGATGGACCAGGTACATGCCATGACGGATGTGACCGGTTTTGGACTTTTGGGTCACCTGGTAGAAATGTCCGAGGGCAGCGGGCTGAGTGCACACATTGAGGCAGACCGGGTTCCGCTTGTTACACCGGCCATCCCGGCCTATGTGGAGAAGGATTGTATTCCCGGGGGCACCGGCAGAAACTGGGACAGCTATGGCCACAAGATCAGCGATATACCGGTACTTCAAAGATCCATATTGGCCGATCCCCAGACCAGTGGCGGTCTGTTGATCTCAGTATCCCCGGACGCCGCCGGCAGCCTTGAAGCATTATTGAAGCAGGAAGGACTGGAACCCTGCGCCCGGCCGATAGGAAGGTTTACCGAAAGAAAGCCCCTGTCGGTCTATATAGACTAGCTGACAAGAATCCCTTCTTACAGTTGGTCAATAAGATCCGCCAGCTGGTGGTCCTTTTCAGTCACCACCTCTCCCGCATCATGGGTGTTTAACCAGATTTCCACCTGGTTATATACGTTGGTCCAACGGGGGTGGTGGTCCATTTTTTCTGCAGCCAGGGCGACCCGGGTCATGAAGGCAAAGGCCTCGGAAAAATCCTTAAAAATGAATTTACGGTAAAGGCTGTGTGGGTCCTCTTTCCACATGGTGAAAGTATTTAAATATGAATAGTCAGGATCGACTCAAAAAATCAGGTGTTGCTTGTTTCTTATCTTCTCCGGGGTCAGTTCCGTGATCAGCTGTACAGTGGGTATGGTCCTTATGGAACTGGTCAGCAACCCGACATCGGCATCATTCATGATGTCGTGCTTGATCAGCCACAGGAAATCCAGGTGCCTGAATTCCGGAAGAAGATACTCCCCGTCATCATGGTTATTGTATATATAATGAATAATGGTGCCTCCGTGTTCACCAAACTGGTACACCGGGAAAAAGTATTTCCGGGTTTTTTTATAGAGCTGGATTTCGATTTGGTTATTGATCCTGAAATCGAAATGCAGCATCTGGTTCAGGTGCCAGCAAAACCGGTATTGTTCCATGGGGGCTACAATGCCCAGGAGACGGGCGTCCTCAAAAAAATCTTCCGCCATTAAGTCATTGTCAATTCTCAGTTTCATCCCGGCACTTTTTTTACGCTCAGAAGGTTATGGGAAAGGTCAGTTCCTGCTTGCCGCGCATGACCGTGACCGTGGTCGCATCCCCTTTTTTAAATTTGCTCAATACGTCCATATAGGCATAAATATCTGAAAAATCGTGGCTTCCCAGCCTGATCAGCACATCTCCCGCCCGTATCCCGGCTTTCTGGGCGATCTTGCCTTCGATGATTCCGTCTGCCCGTACCCCCTTGCCGCTGAAGGAATAATCCGGCATGATGCCAAGGGTGACCGTGAAGTGCGCTCCCTCCATCCGGGGTTCACGTGTTTTGGAAAAGGCCAGCTTGTCCATCCGGTTGGTCTTTTCGATGACCTGGATCATATACTGAATGACGCGCAGTTCCCCCGGGAAATTGATTCGGGAGACCACATCGGTGGGCTTATGGTAATCCGGATGGATTCCGGTGAAGAAAAACAGCACCGGGATATCCTTCATATAAAAGGAGGTCTGGTCACTGGGGCCCACCCCGGAGGAATCAAATTTGATATTGAGATACCGGGTCCTGCTTTCCACGACGCGTGACCACTCAGGAGAGGTGCCATATCCGCCAATGGTCAGCAGGTGGGTAGTGTCATTTAATCTTCCGATCATGTCGGAATTAATCATATAATCCACGGATGACAGGTCGATGGTGGGATGGGCCGCGAAGTATTTGGACCCGAGGAGCCCGAGTTCTTCCCCGGAAAAACAGATGAACAGGTAATTATGGTCTTTAAGCCGGGATTCCTTGAGCATTCTGGCCAGTTCAATTACTGCAGCCGTTCCGCTGGCATTGTCGTCTGCTCCGTGAAAAATGGCGGGAGGGCCTGTCCATAGCCCGTTATGGTCTTCTCCGTGGCCCAGGTGGTCGTAATGGGCTCCGAGGATGATGGTTGTAGGCGCCCCATTGTCAATATAGCCTATGACGTTATGGCCTATGCGGAGTTTGGGACCGAAGGCCACCTTCACGCTGATGTCATAGGTCGCCGACCGGTCCCTGAAATATTTTTCCGCGGCACTGCGGGTGACATAGACTACCGGAACCGGAAGGGTTTCGGTGGGGTCTTTGGGATCAAACTGCAAGCCGTCATCGAGCCGGGAGGTATTGTAGATGATGACCGCACTGGCCCCCTTACCCGCAAAGTCATGCACTTTATCCAGGAGGGCTTTCTTCAGGTCAAAATCAGGTTGGTGGGCATTGCTTTCCAGCAGGTCTTTGAGGTTCCAGAACCAGGGAACCCCTTTTTCCTGGAGCACGGGAGCGGCGTAGCCTTCCGTTCCCCCCGCGGCGCTGTATGCCAGGGGGAAAAAGTCAGTGCCTTCCTGCAAAGGCTGGTCATTGAAACTCAGGCGGGTAGAGGGCAGTACCTGCTTTCCCTCCTTAATCTCAAAGGACTGAATATAGGTCTGATGATCTCCTTTGGGGAGGAGTCCCAGGTCTTTAAATTGGGCGGTGAGATACTCGTAGGCCAGTTTTTCCCCTTCGGATCCCGTGTTCCTTCCCTGGAGCGAGTCACTGGAAAGGTAGGTGATCTCACTTCGAAGACGGTCCAACGTCAACCTTTCTGATTTTTTTAAGCGTTGTGCCGCAGCAATTTGGGTAATTAGCAGCAGGGCCACCAGGCTTTTCTTCATGAGTATGGAGGTTTGGTAATACAAAAATAATAGGAAACCCCTGCCGTTCCCATTAAATCCTCATAATGTTTCCATCTGTTTCCTTAATTCGTAAACGAATCCCGAGCGATCCTTTTAAATTTGCACTTTTCAATATAGAATTTGCCTGAGCTACTAAATATCGCACTTGTCGGAAATCCGAACAGCGGAAAAAGTTCCCTTTTCAATTCCCTGACCGGGCTGCATCAGCAGGTCGGGAACTTTCCGGGGGTCACTGTGGACAAGAAAACCGGGATCAGCAATATATCAGACAAAATTGCTGCCAAAATCATTGACCTGCCCGGAACCTACAGTCTTTATCCCAAAAGAAATGATGAATGGGTTTCCTATAAGGTATTGATGGGCAATGACCCGTCCCTGGTTCCCGAAGTGATTGTCATCATTGCCGATGCCTCCAACCTGAAGAGAAATCTCCTTTTTTGTTCCCAGATCATTGACCTGAAAAAGCCGGTGGTAGTAGCCCTCACCATGATGGATATTGCAGCCAAGAACAATATTAAGATCGATATTGCGGGTCTTGAGCGGGAATTGGGGGTGCTGGTCGTACCGGTAAACCCCAGGAAGAACAAGGGGATCGTCCAGCTGAAGAAGGCCATTGAAAAAACCCTGGAAAATTCCAGACATAATACCGAACGGGATTTTATCAACTGTGCCGCGCTGGCTCCCGAGTCGATTGAAAGGATGGAACAACTCATGCCGGGGATCAGCGATTACCAGGCGATTCATTACCTGATCAACCATGAACATTTCAATTTGGAACCTTCCGTCCAGGAGGCCATAGAACAAACGGAGAAAGATACCGGTTTCAATCCGGCCCGGGTGCAGGCAGAGGAGATCCTGCAGCGGTATGGCAAGATCAAGACCATCATGAACCAGGCGGTCGTGGAGACCGACCCGCTGAAGAAGACGCTTTTTACCCAAAGGCTGGATGACATCCTGTTACACCGGACCTGGGGATACATTATTTTGATGGTGGTGCTGTTCTCACTTTTTCAAAGCATTTTTATCCTGGCCCAGTTTCCCATGGATGCCATCGAATGGACTTTTGCCAAGGCAGGTGGCTGGCTGGTGACGGTGCTCGGAAACAACTGGTTCAGTGACCTCTTTGTAAACGGGATTGTGGCGGGACTCAGCGGGATCCTGGTATTTGTCCCGCAAATCATGATTCTCTTCGGCCTGATCACCCTGTTGGAAGATACCGGCTATATGGCACGGATCAGTTTTCTGATGGACCGGGTCATGAGAAAGGCCGGGCTGAATGGGAAGAGTGTGATGCCCATGATCAGCGGGCTTGCCTGTGCGGTCCCCGCGATCATGAGTACCCGAAATATTGAAAATCAAAAGGAGCGGCTGCTGACCATTATGTGCACCCCGCTGATGAGTTGCAGTGCCCGAATGCCGGTATATACGGTCCTGATCGCCCTGATCATTCCCAACAAATTGATATGGGGTTTTATCAGCCTTCAGGGAATCGTGATGATGCTGATGTATCTGACCGGTACGGTCATGGCGCTGGTATCAGCCTTTATTATGAAATGGTTCATTAAGAGCAAGGAGCGGAGTTTCTTCATACTGGAGCTCCCGCTCTACCGGGAACCCAGGTGGAAAAACCTGTTTTATACCATGGTGGAAAAAGCAAAGGTGTTTGTATTTCAGGCGGGAAAGGTGATCATGATCATCAGTTTGCTGCTGTGGTTGCTCAGCACCTACGGCCCATCGAAAAAAATGCAGGCTGTCACCCAAAAATATGAATCCCAAATCCGGTTGCATCCCAACCAGGCTAATGAACTGGAAAAATACAAGAGAACCGAATACCTCGAAAATTCTTATGCCGGAATTTTGGGAAAGACCCTTCAACCCGTAATCAAGCCTTTGGGTTTTGATTGGAAAATCGGCATCGCCCTGATCACTTCTTTTGCGGCCAGGGAAGTTTTTGTGGGTACGATGGCCACCCTGTATAGTGTGGGCGATGACAAAGACCAGGACAATGCCACCCTTCGCCAGAAGATGAATGCCGCCACCTGG
>JAJXYG010000386.1 GCA_021780705.1 Bacteroidota bacterium | reverse complement strand
ATCATATTGGATCTCTGCCTGTCGGATAAGAGCGGGCATGGAATTCTGAAAGAATTGAGAAGCTGGTATAATAAAGCCATAATCATTCTCTCTGTAAAGGGCAGCGAGTCAGATATTGTGACTGCGCTCGATTCCGGGGCCACGGATTATCTGGTCAAACCCTTCCGCACGGGCGAACTGCTGGCCCGTATCCGCTCTTGTCTGAGAAGCCGAAATACCCAGGAAAACAATCACCTGATCATTTGTAATGACCTGCAAATTGACATCCCTTCAAGAACGGTAAAAAAGAATAATCAGCTGATCAAACTCACTGCCACGGAATTCAATCTTTTTGCCCTCCTGGTCAAAAATGAAGGGAAGGTCCTTACCCACCATTTTATTCTGAAGGAAATCTGGGGTATCGGATACCAGAATGAAATGCAATACCTCAGGGTTTTTATCGGGGCACTCCGTAAGAAAATTGAGGATGACCATAACAACCCTTCCCATATCAGGACAGAAAGCGGAGTTGGATACCGCTTTGTCTGACTTTCTTCTTTATTTTCTCTTTATTTCTCAGGACCTTTTTTTATAATTTCTTTAGGTCAGGTGCAGGACCTTCGCGCCTTAAAATTTGCTTATGACACAAGGTCATTCGGGAAGTGCCAGAACAACCGTAACAACCGCCAGCCTTCTGGTCGCCCTCGGCATAATATATGGCGACATCGGGACAAGCCCCTTATATGTATTGCAGGCCATTGTGGGCGACAGACCCATTGAAAAAGATCTGGTCTTTGGAGGAGTTTCCTGCGTTTTCTGGACCCTGGTTTTTCAAACCACCATAAAATATATCTGGCTTACCCTTAAGGCGGATAACGAGGGGGAAGGAGGAATTTTTTCGCTTTACGCCCTGGTGCGCCGATACGGCAAAAAACTGATTATTCCCACCATTTTGGGAGCCACCACCCTTTTGGCAGACGGGATTATCACCCCTCCCATATCGGTAGCCTCGGCCATTGAAGGCCTGAATATGGTAAAAGGGCTGGAAACAGTGGTGGTGCCGGGTAACGTACTTACCGTGGGGATCGTAGTTCTAATTCTATCGATCCTTTTTTTGTCCCAGAGATTCGGAACCCAGGCCATTGGAAAATCATTTGGGCCGATCATGCTTATCTGGTTTACCATGATAATGGTAACGGGTGTAAATGAAATAATGCATTTCCCAAGGATAATCCGGGCCTTAAATCCCTATTACGGGTATAACCTGCTGGTCCATTACCCTGAAGGGTTCTGGCTGCTGGGGGCTGTCTTCCTGTGTACTACAGGTGCCGAGGCGCTATATTCAGATCTCGGCCATTGCGGGATCAGGAATATCCGGATTACATGGGCTTTCGTGAAAGTCAGCCTCGTCTCCTGCTACCTGGGACAGGCAGCCTGGCTCCTTCACCAGCCAAACAAATACCTCATGGGCAGGAATCCTTTTTTTCACGTCATGCCACACTGGTTTTTACTGCCCAGTATCCTCATCGCCACCGCTGCGACTATCATTGCTTCCCAGGCCCTGATCAGCGGTTCCTTCACCCTGATCAGTGAAGCCATAAGTCTCAATTTCTGGCCAAGGGTCACCGTAAGGCAACCCTCAGAACTCAAAGGTCAAATATATATACCAAGCATTAATTCCATACTCTGGTTCGGCTGTATACTGATGGTGGTATATTTTCAGACTTCAGAACATATGCAGGCCGCCTACGGTTTCTCCATTACCATTGCCATGATGATGACCACCTTTCTTCTTGGCTTCTTTCTGCTCTACCGGGTACGCTGGAACAAATTCCTGGTATTTGGCATTTTAAGCATTTTCGTCCTCATCGAATCTTCATTTTTTATTGCCAATGTGGCCAAGATAAAACAGAGGTGGATGTTTCTTTTCTTTGAGCTCTTCATTTTCATGACCATGTACGTGTGGTATTATACGCGAAAAATTAACAACCGCTTCACCAAGTTTGTGGACCTGGGTAAATATGCGGGCCAGATCAAGGAACTCAGCGAAGATGATTCCATCCCCAAATTTTCCACTCACCTGATCTATCTGACCAAGGCCAATATCCGGCATCATGTGGAAGAAAAAGTCCTCAAATCCATATTCGCCAAAACTCCCAAAAGAGCGGACGTTTACTGGCTTCTCCATATTAACCGGACTGAACATCCTTATACCTTGTCCTACGATGTATCCGAATTAATCGAGGACACCCTGATCAAGGTCAATATCAATATTGGATTTCGGATCCAGCCCAAGACCGAACTGTATTTTAAAAAAATTGTGCAGGATCTTATTGCCGATAAGGAAATCCATTTGCACATCCGGCCTGACGGCTCCACCAAGTACAATTCTGAACCCGACTTCAAATTTGTGGTCATTGAAAAGTTCCTCTCCGTGGAAAACGAGTTTTCCATCAGGGAGGCAATACTACTGAGGTATTATTTTATCCTGAAGAAACTGGGTCTCAGTGACCGCAAGGCCTTTGGGCTGGAAAAATGTGATGTGGTGGTGGAACAATATCCGCTGGTCTACCAGCCAGTGACGAAAGTGGACCTGGTGCGTGTAAATTCATAGATCTGATGCACCTGAGCGCAGGTTCTTCCCGGCCCCGATGTTCAGTATTCACAAATATCCGGGCTGTGAAGCAGGCAAAGGCACAGAAAGAAAACAGGATAGGAAGTAATGCATTCATATCTCCTGGGTGCTTGTAATGATCAAGTGTGTGCCTACACAACCGGGGGAGGCACATTTTCGGTTACAAAACAATAACACCCCGAATTATAAAGCCGGATATTTGGGTGAAGATATTATCCTTTACCACGTTGATACGGGTACTGACAAGCGAGTTATTCGTTCAAGGATGGAAGGGGATATGTTGACATTGGATGGGTATGACCGGGGTGTGCCGACAAAGCAATTGACCGGTGATTTTGATTATGAATACCGGATCATGGTGGCATCCTCGGCACTGCCACCATTGTATATCCGGTTCGGGTTGCAGGTGGGACAATGGAAGAAATGGCTGGAGGCCATTGCGATCGAAATTACCGGTGAAAATGCGTACACCTTATTGCGGGAAATGCTCCCGGATGCAGGTGTTACTTTCGATACGTGGTCAGCGTGAATTTTTGCGGTATGCCATTCAACTGAAGAGCCCGCTCACTAGTTTTAATTGACAAGGAGCGCTAATAAATAACGGTCCAAATGGGTATTTCCCGCCCGGCCTGGCGTCCAAGTGTAACTAAAATAAAAGGGGAGTCGCTGTAAACTCCCCAGTTTTTAATTTCCAAGGCGGATCAAGAGGCAGGGTTACTCACCATCCATTTATTTCGTATTTCCCTTATCCTTTTCTGAATCCGAAATATAATTTTGTAACTCAGCGCCAGACAAATCCACCCAGACTTACGTAATAATTTCCCGTCGTCTGGTCTCTGTATACATTGTACCGGGTAGGGTAGTAGGTACCTGTAGGGTCAAAATAGAGCGGCTGGCGGAAATTAGCAGAGCTTGAGGTGGTGGAGTTGAGAAAATCCTTGGTTACCATTGGCTCATAAAAGGTGACGGCTCCATCATAGCTTCCGTAAATAAAAGTTTTGGTGAAGGTTCCTCCATGGAATTCCGGTGAGGTAACATCCAACCAGTGCAGACCCATCTGCGCTACACCCACAGGGCCGGGAACATATCCTGAGGGAATGTATCCGGCAGGGGGATAATTATTGAAATACTTGGCCGTGGTAGGATCTTCTGCGGGAATGGCCATTTGTGCGGCCAGGCTGATCTTGTAAAAATGAAAATCAAAATGGGGCACCGTGTATATTCCGGCAGGTGGGTGTCCCTGGGGGTTCCAATCCAGTTCCATGTGGTCAAAAGGGGTTACAGTGCCCGCCTTTTGGTGGAGGGGTATAATGTAACTGTTTTCGCCAGTGGCGGGTAACCCGAACATAACCGAATCAGTCATTTCAAATCCAATTTCCTGGGGAACCCCACTATGCGAAATACTAATGAATGAGCGTACCTTGCCTTCTCCTACCTGTATTTCCGGTCCCTTGAACGTATTGATCTGTATTGAGTTATCATTGGATTGTGCAAGCGGGTTCTTAACGAACGCGGATGAACCTTCCTTTGCAAATTCCTTTTTGCAGGAGGTGACGATTACTGAAGATGCCACAATTAGCAATAAATAACGTAAATTCTGTTTCATATTTAAGGGTTTTAAATTGTTATGGGGTTGGTTCCTGGTAGGTTTTGCGACCTAAAGTCCCTAAAAGTAATATCAGAATCAGGCCACTCGGGGGAATTTGATGCCAGCAACCGGGAAGTGGATACAGACGACTATTTCCCGTGGCCGGATGACACTTTGCAGGATGGTTGTGTCATTCATACGCAGTTAGTGGTTCCTCCTCGCAAATAGGTACAACCATCCTGCCATTATGCTAAATTTGATATTCATTGTTTTGACCCATGAGTGTCGAATCAAAAAAATATAGCAGAAAGCGAAACCTGCTTATCCGTGTTATATTACACCTCATCTTCTGGATTGGTATTGTATTCTATTTTGCCTGGGGCTTTGGCTTTGGGAATAATATACGCCTGGGGTTTTTAAACGCCCTGTTGTACTTGCCCGGTCATATGATCATGACCTATTCCCTGCTGTATTTTTTGACTCCCGTTTTCCTGGAGAAGAAAAAATATGTGTCATTTTTCATTGGTCTGGCAGCCCTGTTGCTTGTTTGCGCCTGTTATGTGGCCCTGGCCAACCTTACCATCGAAGTACTGCCAGGCAGCTACAAGGGTGCTTCCCTGGGCACGGGCCAAAATGTCCTGCCTTTCATCCATGTGGCGGCAATTGCCTTTTCAATCAAATTCCTGGGTAACTGGAATCGCCAAAGACAACAGACTATTGAGGCGCAACATGCCCAGCTTAAGGCGGAACTTGAGTTGTTAAAATCACAGATACATCCGCACTTTTTATTCAACACCCTCAATAATTTGTATCTGCACACTCTTGAACAATCGGATCATGCTCCTGAGATCGTGTTGAAACTATCCCACCTTCTCCGATTTATGATATATGAAAGCCGTGCACCCAAAATTCCCCTGGCCAAGGAAATTGCCCTGGTACAATCTTATATGGAACTCGAACAGCTTCGATACGGGACCCGCCTGGATGTTTCCTTTGTATATAATGGAAATATATCCGACCATCAAATAGCCCCTCTGTTGCTCCTGCCCTTCATAGAAAATGCCTACAAACACGGAACCAGTCATCAAATAGATCAGTGCTGGATCAGTTTTGACCTGTCAGTGGAAGGCAGCCGGATGCGCTTTAAACTGATCAACAGCTTTGATTCCGATGAGGGGTTTGGCAAGGTATCCAATGGAGGGCTGGGACTTCAGAATGCCAGGCGAAGACTTGAACTTATTTATCCCGGAAAGTATTCCCTTCAAACCCGTTCCGAGGATGAAATATTTATTGTGGATCTGGAGTTGGAACTGGACCTGATTTTGGAAGGCGCCCTGATAGATGAAGACCCTTTTGCCCAATCAACCCAATTATATGATCTGGAAATGCCTGATAGCAGATGATGAGCCCCCTGCCGTAAAAATTATTGAAAAATATATTTCCAGGGTAGATGAACTACAACTGGTGGGGACCTGTCAGAATGCATTTGAAGTCATCCGGTTTTTAAAAACTGAATCCGTTAATCTTATTTTCCTGGACATACATATGCCAAAATTATCGGGGATTGGATTAATCAATTCCATATCCGAGCCTCCCAAGATTATTTTTACAACTGCATATAAAGAATATGCCTCCAACGCCTTTGAAATGGACGCTATTGATTATTTGATTAAGCCTATACCTTTTGAGCGGTTTTTAAAGGCCGTGAACAAATTGCCCAGGTACAGATTGTCGTCACCAAATAAAGAGGAGGCTTCCAACCAAAATGGCTTTCTCTATTTTCGTGTCAACCGAAAAATGGTCAAAGTTTTTCTGGCAGATATATTATATATCGAAAGCGTGAAGGATTATATCAAGATATTTCGACTGAACCAGCCTGAACTTTTAATCAGGCAGTCCATTGCGGTGGTAGAGGCCATGCTTCCCTCCACGTCTTTTGTCCGTGTGCACCGGTCTTTCATTGTTTCCCTATCCAGGGTAACTGCCTTCACCTCCAGGGATGTGGAGATTGACAATCTGGAAATACCGGTGGGCAGGTTATATAGCCAGAGTCTTAGGAAACTCAGAAATCATCAGTAAACAGGAAACATTCTGCCGGGTTTAGGGGGATCTTACCAGGATTTATTGAATATTTTTTTATAGCCTTACCTTGTGCACTTTCCCGATTTGGTAAGTTATTTGGGACCTGCCTTGAGGAGGATAGAATCGATAATGGCCACCTGTTTTCTCCTGAGAGATCCTCCGGAGAGTTGGCTAGGGGAACCATATTTCAGATTCTGATTGTGGTGAGGTGAAGCATGAATTCTGGTACTCCCCGTGATCTAATTCAGGTAGGATTGGTAAAGTAAATCTAATAAGCTAATTACTAAAAGAATAAATAAATTAATAAAATTATTAGGATAATATGCAAGACGATTTACTGGAGATTCCCCATGACTTTAAGATCTATAAAGACAGGGCTATTTTTGTCGGCACCTTCCTCGGAGGACCCCTGGTGGCCGGATATTTAACGGCGGAGAATTTTAAGAAACTTGAGCAGCCAGAGAAAGTGTGGATGGCCTGGGGGATTTCAATTTTGGTCACCATTGCGATTTTCGCAGGAGTATTCCTGGTTCCAGCCTTTGCCAAGGTTCCGCGGTATATAATTCCAATACTTTACGCCGGGATCGCTCAATGGGTGGTTCAAAAATTCCAGGGAGATGCCATTAAATCCCATATTGAAAATGGGGGACCCATATATTCTGTATGGAGGTCGGTTTGGATTGGTGCCTTAGGGTCTGTCGTTTTAGTAGCCATCATCTTTCTTATCATCTTACTTTTAGGTCAGCAGAGCCTCTAGAACCACACGCCTGTTTTCTTTTCTGGTGGGAGTATAAAAGTCCTTCTTAAAATTTTCAGCTTCCTTTTGCACTGCGTATGGACCTGCCACGTTGGATTCATGAATCCAGGTTGGCATTTGAATCGGGCCTCCCGCTCTTTAATGCGTGGGGTAAAAATGAAAGTCAAAACCCGGATTGAGATCACTCCATTCAGACATTCCCTGCCTTCGGCCGAAGCTGACCCCCTTGTCAATATACCAGGGAGTTTTGAGTCAAATTATTGCCAATTGCCTTCGATGAGAGACTTTCCGATAGGGTGACCCGTGTCCGGCCTGCGTAATCCATAATGAAATAGGGTAAATTTTTACAGTGTTTTATGTGAATATAATCAGCTTGTTACACGTGAGTAAATAAGCGCATATACCGAATCAATTCAGTATGAATTGCTTATAAAACACCCTGTATAATATATTTAAAATCAAGTAGTTATAACCTATTATAGGGTACCTGTTTTTCCCAGGATCCAATATGGAAAATCCTACAATATTGTCCACAGGCAAATCGTTATAATAAGGGTGGAGAGGCCATACACTATAAATCCAACCTATGAAAAAATCTATACTTCTCTTTATACTTTCTCTGTTTGTGCTCCTGGGCAAGTCTCAGGATACTACCGCCGTGGTCCGGGCTAATTTTGGAGTGGAGGCTGACTTGCGGGCTAATTACTATCAAAATGCGACTGATTCAGGGACCGACGACTGGTTC
>JAJXYG010000346.1 GCA_021780705.1 Bacteroidota bacterium | reverse complement strand
CGATCAGATATGGTCGAAGAAAGCGGCCAAAACCGACTCCACTGCTTAAAATCGCGATAATTTCCGACCGGTTGGCCATAATGGAGGTGAAAAAAATAACTGAAAGGAAAATAAACAGGGGAAACAGCATGGCATCCATCCTGGGGATAAAACCAAAATAATATTGGGTAATGATCGTCTTGGCAGGAAGTCCCGTCTTGGCAAAATCATCCGTTCTTTCACTCAGATCAATAATGACCACTACCACTGTAAGGGCGACCAAAAAATAAAGGAATGTCAGCAGGAATTTTTTGAGGATGTACCAGTCAATAATTTTCATACTGTCTACAAAACGATTTAGGGTCAAAAGTAACCCAAAACCTCAAACTTGGGGACTTGATATTGTTTAGGAAATGGTAAGTTTGGGCCTGACAGGGCTTCAGCGGGTATTTCGCCAACCTCGGCAATCAAGCTCTCTTGCCCGGACGTACCAATTCATAAGAATGAATGATGAATTCCTGGATCTGACGTCGCGTGAGCTGGCCGTCCACCATGACCGTATTCCAGTGCTTCTTGTTCATGTGATAACCGGGAATTACTGAACTGTACTGCTCCCGCAGCTCCAGGGCCCTTTCCGGATCACACTTGACATTGAACGATGGAATTTCTGAAGAAAGGGACATGAGCAGGAATATCTTACCCCGGACTTTAAAAACGAGGGTATTATTACCAAAAGGGAAACCCTCGGTGACATTTTCCAATGAAAGAGCAAATTCCCTGATTTCTTCGACATTCATGGCACAGGATTGAAGTGGGGCAATCAAATTTACCCAACTCCATTCAAATTACTCTGGTTTTCCCCAGATCTGGCCCTATTATTTTTGTTCAGGGTACAAAATGCCGGTAATTACATTAGGGGTATCAAATATTTTTTTGGCAGTTTCCTGAATTTCCTTGGCGGTAATTGCGTTGACTTTCATTTCATAGTTCAGGAAATAATCCGGACTGTTACCCGGGAAATAAAAACTCTGCAATTCATTGAGCCAGGTCCGGTTTTGCTTGACATCCACTTTGTATTTTTCAATCCACTGCTTTTTAACCTTTTCCAAATTTTCCGCAGAAGGTCCGTTATTGACCAGATCCTTAATTTCCTGCCGGGCAGCCCTGATGAGGGTATCCACCTTTTCCGGTCCGCAAGGAAGGTATAGCAAAAATACATTATGCGGGTAAGGCACCTTGACTACCTGCGATTCAGTTCCCCCGGTATAAATGCCGGAGATTTTCTGCCTCAGGTCTTCAATAATCTTGATATTTAGAATTTCGCTGACGGCGCTGGCCTCCATTTCCAGCTTTTCGGAAAAGGGCAACTGGCCATGGTATTCCATAATAATTAAGCTCTTGGGTTCCTTACCTTTGTGCACTGAAAAATCCACTTTCCCCTTTACCGGTCTGAGCTTATTATCGGTATAGCCTACTTTTTCAGGCCTGGAAGGAAGACTGGCAATATATTTTTCCAATAGTGACTTAATATTTGCACTCTTGACACTTCCTACAATGGTAAAGTGCATCCCATAGGCATTACCAAATTCCTTCTTGTATATCTGCAGCACCCTGTCCAGGTTAATCTTATCGAAATAGGCCGCTTTCGGAACCGTAATAGGGGTCAGCGGGTCATTATGAAAAAGAACCCGATAAAGAGTATCTACAAAGGTCACCTGGGGATTGGCGCTCAGAAAAGCCACCTGAGCTTTATTTCGCTTCACAAACGAATTAAATAACGAAGTATCCTTGCGGGGGGTGGTAAAATAGAGGTACATGAGTTGGAGCAGGGTCTCAAAATCCTTCACCGAACTGCTCCCGCTCATTCCTTCGGAAATACTGGACATAAAGGGACCTGCTTTCGCAGTTTTTCCCGAAAGGACCTTTTGAAGGTTCACTGGGGTAAAGTCCCCCACCCCCATACTTGCAATAACACCAGTGGCATATTCCACATTGTACTTATCCTTTAGCCCATAACCGTTTTTCCCCCCGGGTCTTAACGCACTCACCAGGATTTCATCATTTTTAAACTGGGTGGGCTTAACTGTGACGGTCACCCCATTACTGAGCGTATAATCTGTCGTACCCAAAAGTGGGTTGGATTTTTCCTTTACGATCCGCCCTGGCTTCGGGAGGACTTTTAACAGCTTGTCGCTCACTACGGTTTCCTTATAGGGAGTGATGATCATCTTTTGAACGGAATCCACTACGGCCAGTAAATCCTGCCGGGTGGGCAAGGTAACCCCCGAAGCGGGAGTTGGGCCCAGCAGGGCAATAAATTGCTTTGGATTCTGCTGGAGTTTCTGCCCGATTTCATTAATGGCTGAAAGCGTAATGCTGGGTAACAATTCCTGGTAATAGTGATATTCATTGGTAATTCCGGGAATGGGTTCCTTTTCCAAAAAATTGCGGATGTATTCCTCGGCATAATCTACCGATTCAGTCTTATCCTTTTCGTGATACATTTGCTCCATCTGGGCCAGCATATCCTTTTTGGCCCGTTCCAGCTCGTCCTGGGTAAATCCGTATTTTTTCACTTTCTCCAGGGCAATTTCAAAAGCTTCCAATCCCGAGGTAGACGGGTTATTGCCCATCCCTATATTGGCGCTGAATGATTCATAGCCGCGGGTATAAGAGTCAAAATCGCTAAAAGCATATACAAATGGAGGATTATCCGTCTGGGTAAGTTCCTGTAACCGGTTATTGAACAGTGTTACAAAGAGATCCTTCTGTATGCTCTCTTTATATTCCCCAAGGGTGGAATCAGGTTCCTTTTTATAGGTGGAGTAATTCACGATAACTGTGTAGTGGGTAGCCTCCTTGTCCGTAACCACCTTGGCGGAATTTTCCTGGTAAGGCGGTACGGTGGCATAGAAGCGAGTGCGCTCATTTTCGGGATTTTTTAATTCCCCGAAATACTTTTTGACAAGCGCTTCGGCTTTTGACGGCTCAATATCGCCCACCACAATCACTGCCATCAGGTCCGGTCGGTACCAGTCATGATAGAATTTACGAATGGTATTATAGGAAGCATGCCGTATAATGCTGTCAATTCCGATGGGAAGCCTGTGGGCATAACGGGAGCCAGCAAAAATTTCTGGATATATCTGGCGATACATTCTATCATTGGCTCCCTTACCCAGACGCATCTCTTCGAGGACCACTGGTCGCTCGCTATTAATCGCGGCACTGTCATAGGTGACATTATGCGCCCAATCCTCCAGAATCTGGAAGCCCTCATCCAGGTTTCCGGGCTTGTCGGTAGGAATGGGGAGAATGTAAACCGTCTGATCGAACTGGGTTTGGGCATTCAGGTCATTGCCAAATTCCACCCCAATTGACTGTAAATAAGATATGATGTCATTTTTTTTGAAGTGTTTGGTGCCCTTAAAGGCCATATGTTCGCAAAGATGCGCGATCCCCTGCTGGTCATCATCCTCTAGTATGGATCCTGCGTTTACCACCAGTCTCAACTCCACCTTTTGTTCGGGCTTTTTATTTTCCCGGACATAATAAGTGAGACCATTGCTCAATTTCCCCACCATCACATGCGGATCCACCGGTAATGGATGGGATAGGTTCTTTTGGGCCCGGGCCTGGGTAAATGCAAGAAAGACAAGGAAAAATAGGATCCTGACAGGTTTCATATAAGGTATTTTAAATTGTTTGAATCAATCGTTTAGGGAAGGGGAGGTTCGATTGTTCAGGCGACATTGCCATGGCATAAAAATAGCCTATAAATACGAAATAATATGAGGGGAATCATCAAATTACATGAAGGGCCTTTAAGCACTTTTGAAGGGAATCTTTCCAGAAAGGTATTTCCATTCCCAGCAGACCCTGTATTTTGGACGTGTCCAATACCGAGTAGCCGGGTCTTCTTGCAGGTGTAGGGTATTGGGAAGTGGGCACCGGATGGATGACACACGCGGTTTTGGGTGCAAATTCCTGAATGGTCCGGGCAAAATCATACCAGGTGGTCTCCCCGCTGTTACAGAAATTCACGATTCCCTTAAAGTGATTTCCTCTTTCAAAGAATTCCACAAAGGCCATAATGAATTCGGCTAGATCCCCCGCATAGGTGGGACAACCGGTCTGGTCATTGATCACATTCAAAGCCTCCTTTTCACCAAATAACCGAAGCATCGTCTTGACAAAATTATTCCCAAAGGAAGAATATACCCAGGATGTACGTATGATCAGCGCATCCAGGTTCAGACGCACTACCTCTTGCTCCCCTTTTAATTTGGATGCCCCGTATACATTCATGGTACCAACCGGATCATCCTCCCTGAGCGGGCGTCTGATCGATCCGTCATAGACATAATCGGTAGAAATATGGATAAATTTGGCCTGAAGCTTCATGCATTCCCGGGCAAGCAAGCCCGGAGCGGTTGCGTTGATCAGGAAAGCTTTTTCGGGTTCAGATTCCGCCTTATCTACCGCCGTATAGGCGGCACAGTTGACGCAGTAATCGATTCTTTGATCTGAAAAAAATTTAGAAAGGGCTTCGGGATTTTCCACCGGAAGGTCGTGATGGCTGGTGAAAATAAATGCAAATTCAGGATACCCGGGAGCAATCTTCCTTAGCTCACTTCCCAATTGTCCTCCCGATCCCGTCACTAAAATAGTCCTGGCAGGTTTTGTCTGATTACTTGGATTGTCCACCTTATCCATGGAATTCAAAATTATGAAGGCAATCCTTTAATCCGGGATAGACTTTATCTTTATCAGAAATGATCGCCTCTTCCTTTTTAATCTGCCAGTCAATTTTAAGCTCAGGATCATCCCAGGAGATTCCGCCCTCACTTTCCTTATTATAGAATTGGTCGCATTTATAAAATACTTCGGCGGTAGGGCTCACTACGGAATATCCGTGGGCAAAGCCCCTGGGTACCAGCAATTGCTTTTTGTTCTTGGCGGAAAGCTCGATTGTGTAGGCCTTACCATAGGTAGGAGAATTCCTGCGGATGTCTACCACTGCATCAATGATAGTACCTGACAAAGCTCTCACGAGCTTGGTTTGCGCATAAGGTTCCTTTTGAAAATGAAGCCCCCGGATCACCCCATAAGTAGAACTGGCCTGGTTGTCCTGCACAAAATTGATTGGCAGGCCTGCCTGGTCAAACAGGTTCCGGTTATAACTTTCAAAAAAATAGCCTCTGCTGTCCTCGAATATCCTGGGTTCAAAAATCAGCAGTCCGGGAAAGGGAGTCTCAATGAATGGCATTAATGGAGATTTATCAGGCTGCTAGGTTTTTGCAGCATAAAGGTTCTTGAAATATTCAATGGTTTTGATCAGGCCGGTTTCAAATTTGGTGGTAGGTTCATAACCTAACAATTCCTTGGCAAGGGATATATCTGCCAGCGAATTGCGGATGTCACCCTCCCTGGGGTCCCGGTATGTGGGATTGATGTTAATTTTCAAATAATCCCGTATGGCCTCAAAAAGGTAGTTGACAGAATAATTTTCCCCTATGGCCACATTGTAGACCCGGTTTCTTGCTTCTTCATTGTCAGTGAGCATCCCTTTGATATTTATCTGCACCGCATTCTCGACAAAGGTGAAGTCCCGGGTTTGTCCACCGTCTCCATTGATGAAGGGAGGGGTTTGATTCATCAGGGCTTTCACAAAAAGTGGAATGACTGCCGCATAGGGTCCATCAGGATCCTGGCGGGGTCCAAAAATATTAAAATACCTGAATCCGAGCAAGGGCAATCCGTATACCCTGGAGAACACATCTGCATATAATTCATTGGTCTTCTTGCTTACCGCATAGGGAGACAGGCAGTTGCCGACTCTTTCCTCTTTTTTGGGTAAGGTGGGTTCATCTCCATATACGGATGAAGAGGACGCATATACAAATTGCTTGATCTTATTCTCTACGGCAGCTTTCAGCATGTTCACAAATCCCCCCACATTGACATCGTTGGTCAGGTATGGTTCTTTGATAGAACGTGGAACTGAACCCAGGGCCGCCTGGTGAGACACGTAATCTATGCCCTCACAGGCCTTCCTGCAGGTTTCCAGATTGCGAATATCCCCTTCCATAAATTCAAAATGGTCATACTGTCCAAGGATGTCCAGGTTGGACTTGAATCCATTGGCCATGTTGTCCAGTACCCTGACCTTTCCGGCCTTATTTTTCAATAGATACTCTGCGATATGGCCTCCGATAAAACCCGCTCCGCCGGTTACTAAAAATGAATGATTGCTTAAATCAGTTTGATGAAAAGTACGGTCCAATTTCTGATGGTTTAATAATTAAAGACTCCAGTAATTTCTGCTGGTGATTTTCCCGCGGTAAATCCCCTTAAGGTCTGCGATAAGTGCATTGGGTTTGGTGATCTTGGCAAAGGCTGAATCATCTTTGTCCGCATAATCCCTGTGAGGTACAGTGACGATCACCGCAGCATAATCATCGGAAATTTTGTCGGTCAATTCAAATCCATATTCATGTTTGAATTCCTTACTGCTGGCATAGGGATCCACGGCATGGACCTGGAGACAATAGGATTCCAGTTCCCGGATAACATCGGCCACCTTGGAATTACGGATATCACTCACATTTTCCTTAAATGTCACTCCCATTACCAGGACTTTGGCCTTTTTCACATCCCCATCATTTTGAATGATATGCATGAGGACTTTTTTGGCTACATGGGCTGCCATTCCATCATTGATGGATCTACCTGCAAGGATCACCTGGGATTCATAACCCAACAGGTTGGATTTGTAGGTAAGGTAATAAGGGTCCACCCCAATACAATGTCCTCCTACCAGCCCGGGCTGGAACCTGAGAAAGTTCCATTTGGTCCCGGCCGCCTGCAATACCTCATAGGTATTGATATGCATTTTATTGAAAATTATAGAAAGCTCATTCATCAATGCGATATTGAGATCGCGCTGGGTATTTTCGATAATCTTCGCGGCCTCTGCCACCTTGATGCTGGATGCCCGGTGGACCCCAGCCTTGACCACGAGTTCGTAGACCTTTGCGATAGTATCCAGACTTTCAGCATCACACCCGCTAACGACCTTTACAATAGTACTGAGCGTATGCTCCTTATCTCCCGGATTGATTCTTTCCGGAGAATAGCCCAGTTTGAAGTCAGTTCCCATCTTCAGGCCGGAAAGCCTTTCAATTTCAGGGAGGCAATCCTCTTCAGTGCATCCGGGATAGACTGTACTTTCATAGACCACATAGTCCCCCTTCTTCACCACCTTACCCATAGTGTTGCTTGCTTTCTGCACAGGAACCAGGTCAGGAACATTGTGTTTGTCAACCGGAGTGGGCACGGCCACTATATAAAAGCTGGCTTCTTTCAGTTTCTCCAGGCTGCTGGTAAATTCAATATCACAATCTTCAAAGGCTTCCTTCTCAAGTTCATTGCTGGGATCTATGCCTTTTTTCATAAGTTCGATCCGTTCTTCATTGATATCAAAGCCGATCACGGCTATCTTCCTGGCGAATTCCAGTGCAATTGGCAGGCCTACATAGCCAAGACCGATTACAGCCAGTTTCTTTTTCTTTTCGAGTAATTCCTGATACATTGCTGCTTTTTTTCTTGTTTCTGGGGTTAAGATAGAGTTATTGCCCACTATTAACGACACTTCCCGCGTAAAATTACTTACCCGGAAAAATTTTAATATCTTTTGCTTTCAAATTCTTTAGGTTCCTTATAGAGTTCTTCACCGGGCAAGGATTTGAAATAATCATAGGTGATTTTCAGACCTTCCGCCCGGTTGACCTTGGGCTCCCAGCCCAGTATTTCCCGGGCCCGGGTAATATCGGGCTGCCTCTGCTTCGGATCATCCTGCGGAAGGGGCTTATAGACGATTTTTTGACTGGTT
>JAJXYG010000342.1 GCA_021780705.1 Bacteroidota bacterium | reverse complement strand
TGTGTGTGCGGAAGTCAGGAGGGTATCCTCAGAAGCGCCATCATTTCTTCTAAAAACCGGTCTTTGTTTTTCTGCTGGTATTCTTGCCAAATCTCCATACTGAGTAATTTTTTGATTGATAGGAGCGAATTTAAAGCTTTTGGGGATGACTGGGCCCAAAGAATTCAGGGAAATCTGCAGGGAGAAAGAATTAACAAAGCCGGGGAAAAATCAGCCCTAATTTTTTTGGATGGGAACTGGCAGAATTGATACATTTGCACCAGATTGCTTTTCAATTCATCAGCCTTTGCAGTAGTCGTATCTGAAACTTTTGGGTACTTCTTTGCAAAGGCTGAGTCTATTTTAAGAAAGGGGCCCGCAAGGGATCCCTGCACCAGACTTCCACAAGCAGATTACTGCTTGCCGCGGGAAATGAGCCGGCCCAAATACACAACTCCCGACCTTACGGGCTTGAATAACCTGAGATAAAATTCCTTGCTGAAAATAGGGGAATCATGCATGGCTTTATAGGTGAGAAATACTCCGATAGGGGTGAGGGCGATTACCGGGAGCCACATTCCCGCAATTGGGACCAGGAGGTCATCCTTGGAAAATTTTTCACCGAAGATCATCAGCAGGTAAAATACCAGGAAAAAAATCAGGGCCACCACCAGGGGCATTCCCAGTCCCCCTCTTCTGATGATGGAACCCAGCGGTGCCCCGATCAGGAAAAGTACCAGGCAGGCCACCGACAGGGAAAGCTTCTTGTGCCACTGGATCCGGTGCAGGATTATATCCTGCACCTGGTTGTCGTACTGGTCCGCGTTGACCTGTATGATGCTTTTCATATTGGAAATGGAACTGGTCGCCTGCTCATGGATAAAATTCTGAAGGCTGTCCGGAATCAGGTCCCTGAAAGTTCGGGGATGTTTACCAGCGATGACCCGTCGCGCCATCCGCATCTCGCCCGGGGAACTGGTGGAATCCAGATTCTTGACGAAGGGAATGTAAATCTTAAGGTCATGGCGAATCTGGGCTACCAGGGAATCCGGGATCTTCCGGATCGAATCGATGTCCTTGTCCAGCTGCCTCAGCGTCTTCATCGTCATATTGTTCATAAATAGCGAATCTGAGGTACGCTTCAAATCAAACTGGGTGAGGTCAAACAATTTATTGTATTCCTTAAAGCCCAGCTGGACAAATTCATTGTTGGGAGAATTGAAATTGCCATTTTCTGAATAACGGTGCCCGTTTTGAAGGTGGAATTCCAAAAATTTCTTGTCCTTGCTCACCGTCATCTTTCCGCTTTCTGAAATGATGGTATTGTCCTGGATAGGGTTGCCCTGTTCATAAATCAGCACATTATGGAGGGTCTGGCGGTCCTTGTCCTTTTTGCTTACCCGCATGGCAAAACCCTGGAATCCATAATAAAAGACCCCATCTCTGAGGTCAAAGGCCGGGGTTTTTCGATAGATGTCATTATAGATGACCGCAAATTTCAGGTTGGCCACGGGAGTGACCCAATTGGCAAAAACGAAGGCAATCCCGGTAAGAAAGATAGATACGATTAATAGCGGCCGCATGAACCGCAGCATGGATATTCCGGATGATTTGATCGCTACCAGCTCAAAATTTTCACCCAATTTTCCAAAGGTCATGATCGAGGAAATCAGGATGGCAATCGGGAGGGAAAAGGAAACCAGGGTAGCGCTCGCATATACCAGGAATTTTGCCAGGGTCCAAAAATCCAGCCCCTTTCCCACCAGGTCATCAATATATTTCCATAATATTTGCATCACAAATACAAATAAGGAAATGAAAAATGAAGCCAGGAATGGCCAGAAAAATGCCTTAAGTATTAATTTGTCAAGTTTTTTGAACATACCCGTTCTCCCCTTTACAGGGTAAGAAATCCGATTATTTAAAAAAAGAAACCCTCTTATGGAAGGCAAAACAAAAATACACCTTTCACCCCTGGAAAATAAACTGATCCTGGACAAAGAATGGATTTTAACGAAGCGGACCGTCATGCATAAGGTATCCGGTTTGTTCGGACAGGTCCAATCCGGATACCGCCAAATACTACTCGGCAAAGAGGACCTGCCCGGGATTCTGGATAACGGTAAAAAAGATGCGGGGAAGCTATCCAGGGGAGAAAACTATGAGGGACTTCCTTATGTGATGCTGGATTACCCGGCGAAGTTTTCCAGGGAAGATATTTTTGCGGTTCGGACCTTCTTTTGGTGGGGTAATTTTATCAGTCTCACCCTTCTGCTGTCTGGAAAGAGTGTGGATGCCCACCGGTTCCTGCCTGAGGGACTCGCTCTTTTAGCAGACAGGTCCTTTTATGTGGGGATCCATGAGGATCCCTGGAAGCATGATTTCTCCCCTGATAATTATGTACTTGCCTCTGATCCGCGCGCGGCGTCCGCGCTGGGAAGCCACAGACCATTTGTGAAGATTTCCCGGCAGATCGGGCTGGAACATTGGCAGGAGGCTGAAGGTTTTCTGGAAGACACCTTCCGTGATATCCTGGATTACCTCCGGATTAGTTTCCGAGGCGGTGAAACAGGTCTTTAACCTGGGTTTCCCAAAGCTGGCTCTGGTCCTTGATCTCTTTTTTTTCTGCGAAATCGTTAATGATCAGGATCGTATTATTGGTAATTTCTGACTTTTCTATATTGAATTCAAAATATTCATCGGTAGGAGAATTGATCCAGTGAAAACGGATGGATTTGTTCTCCTCACTGCCCACAACCTCGGCCAGTTCGGATGACCCGTTCCAGGAAAAACTGAACTTTCCGTCTGACTCTTCCACATGGTCTGCAAACCACTCCTGTAACCCATTTGAAGTGGAAAGGAACTCAAACAAAATTTCGGGGGAACATCTGACCGGGTACTCCAGGGTATATCTTATTTTCTTACTCATCATTAATATTAAAACTGGTGGTATATGTGCAATAATAGAAAATAAATTAACTAACCAAATGAATTTGTACTTTTTTTTGATAATTTATTTTTCATACGGTTTTAAATGAATTCTGGGGATTGTTGCACCAAATCTAAATTTTAACATTTTATTTGGTTACATACTTAAAACTACCTAAATTACGTTACTACTCTACTACATAAACTACGGCACATTACCAGTTAGTTATGCTTAAAATAATCCCCTATGAGTATGCGGCAACTAAAAATTTCTAAATCGATCACCAACCGCGAAAGCGAAAGCCTGGAAAAGTATCTTCAGGAAATTGGGAAAGTAGACCTGATCTCCCCCGAAGATGAGGTTAAACTGGCGCTGAAGATCAAGCAGGGCGATCAGGAAGCCCTTGACAAACTGACCAAGGCCAATCTGCGGTTTGTGGTTTCTGTCGCCAAACAGTATCAGAACCAGGGGCTTACACTTCCCGACCTCATCAATGAGGGCAATCTGGGTCTGATCAAGGCCGCCCAGCGTTTTGATGAGACCCGTGGATTCAAATTCATCTCTTATGGGGTATGGTGGATCCGCCAGAGCATCATGCAGGCACTGGCCGAGCAATCCCGGATCGTCCGGCTTCCCCTTAACAAGGTGGGGCTGACCAACCGGATCAGCAGGGCCTTTACCCAGCTGGAGCAGGAATTTGAGAGGACCCCCACTGTAGAGGAACTCGCTACCTTCCTGGACATGGATGTGGAGGAAGTCGCTGCCACTCTTAACGTGGCCTCCCGTCATGTAAGCATGGATTCTCCTCTCAGTGACGGGGAGGAAAGCACCCTGATCGATGTGCTGGTAAACAACAATGCAGAAAGTGCGGACAAACAAATCCTGTTTAATGATTCTCTCAAACAGGAAATCACCCGCTCTTTAAGTGTACTCACTGAAAGACAAAGGGAAGTCATCTGCCTGTTCTACGGGATCGGGATGGACCAGCCCATGAGCCTGGAAGATATAGGGGCCAAATTTTCTCTCACCCGGGAAAGGGTCCGCCAGATCAAGGATAAGGCACTTTCCAAGTTGCGTACGGCAAGCCGCTCAAATTTGCTAAAGGAATTTATGGGAGTATAGCCTCCCTTTAGATCATAATATCAGAGTCATAGCCTCCCCTGCGGGAGGCTTTTTACATTTTATAATTCGTAAGGAAACGTCCTCCTTCCCGAATTCTGAAATACCTTTGGTTCCATGGACCGCTATTTTAAAATTGGAAAACTGGCCGCTGCACATGGCACCTCAGGACAAATGATCCTGCAGCACAGCCTGGGAAAGCGGACGGCGCTCAAGGGGCTTTCCACCCTTTTTGTTGAAGCGCATCAGGACGGCTTCCTGCCTTATTTCATTGAATCGGTGAAAGCCAAAAATGAAAACGAAGTGTATGTGCAACTGGAAGGAATTGCCACCCGTGAGCAGGCCCTGGGACTCATCAAGAAGGAGGTCTGGTTGACGCAACCGGATTTTGAAAAATTCGCTGCCCGTAGCGCCCCCATTTCCCTTCTGGGTTTCCGGGCTTTCAATGAGGGGGTGGAATTGGGCGAGATATCGGAGGTTTTTGAGCAACCCCACCAGGTACTTTGTAAAATTATGGTCCGGGATAAGGAGGTACTCATACCCGTACACGATAGTTTCGTGGAAAGGGTGGATAAAAATAAAAAGGAAATCTACCTGGTGCTTCCTGAAGGGTTGATTGAACTGTATACTGGGTAAATTGACTCAAGGTGGCACAAGGGGCAACCGAAAACCCTGCTTAGCCAAAGATGATGTCGTGGAGGGTCTTTTTCTCCAGGATTTTCAGGGTGGCGTCGCGGGTGATGGTCATGACTTTCCTGATCCCACAGACCTCTTCATCACAATCCTCACACCGCTCATAGAAATTCAGGCTGACGCAGGGCAGCAAGGCAATGGGGCCGTTAATGACCCGAATCACGGTGGCCAGACTGATATCTTTGGGAGATACTTTTAGAAAATACCCGCCACCTTTCCCTTTCTTACTTTCCAGCATGTCAGCCTTCTTTAATTCATTGAGGATGTTTTCCAGGAACTTAAGCGGAATTTTTTTCCGGGTGGAAATCTCGCTTATCAGTACCGGTCCCTTCCCATAATTTTCTGCCAGGTAGGACAATGCCCTGAAGGCATATTGGGTTTTTTTAGAAAGCATAAAAGGATTGCCTGTTTTATACAAATTTAATACAATATTTCCTACCGGATTAGTAGGATAGTAATATCTTTGTGGCATCTATCAATCAAAAAATAATCACTATGAGTTTACAACTTGGCGATACCGCTCCGGATTTCACCGCAGAAACCACGGAGGGTAAGATTAATTTTCATGAATACCTGGGTAACGGCTGGGGAGTGTTGTTTTCCCATCCCGCAGATTATACCCCGGTTTGTACTACTGAACTGGGAAGGACCGCAGCATTGAAGAAAGAATTTGAAAAGCGGAATGTGAAAGTGCTGGCAGTTAGCGTGGATCCCCTGGACAAACATCTGGAATGGAGAAAGGATATCGATGAGACCCAGAAGGTCAATGTGGATTTCCCCATTATTGCAGATGAAGACAGGAAGGTAGCCAACCTCTACGGAATGATTCACCCCAATGCGTCCACCACCGCTACGGTGCGTTCCCTTTTCATCATTGGCCCGGATAAGAAGATCAAGCTGATGATCATTTATCCTGCCTCCACCGGCAGAAATTTCAATGAGGTGCTTCGGGTGATCGATTCTTTACAGCTCACCGCTGACTACAGCGTGGCTACTCCCGCAGACTGGAAGGAAGGAGAGGATGTGATCGTGGTACCAACCATCTCCACAGCAGATGCGATTAAAAAGTTCCCCAAAGGGGTGAAGGAAGTAAAGCCTTACCTGAGGTATACCCCCCAACCGAATCTGAATTAACCTATCCCCGGTGTTTCTTTAGTTGATTCAACAGTGCGTTGAAGTCTTTGGGCAAGGGTGCGGTGAGTTGAAAATCCTCCGAAGAAGGACCGGTAAAACCTAATTGGTAGGAATGCAGGGCCACTCTGTGAAAGAGTGGCCTTTCTGTTTCTTCATCCCGGCTCAGGTGGTATTTTTTCTTGAAGGAGGAAAGCAGGATGGGTTTGCCATCCCCATATACCGGATCACAGGCCAGCGGGTGACCCAATGACTGCATATGAACCCGGATCTGGTGGGTCCTGCCGGTTTGTATCCGAAATTCCACCAGGGAATAAATTCCATAATCGGCAATCACCGCATATTCTGTCACCGAAGGTTTTCCGCTTCGGGCGGTGACCATCATTCCGGGTTTTGCCGGATTTTCCCTTAAGGACACTTCGATCCGGCCACTAGGTTCGGGAAGGGAACCCAGCACTATCCCCTGGTAGACCTTGGTGATCTGCCGCTTCTCAAAGAGTTGGGAGAGATAGGCATGCGCTTTTTCGTTCCTGGCAAAAAGGATCAGGCCGCTGGTCTCCCGGTCAAGCCGGTGGACCACAAAGATTTCCGGATACTGTTGCCTCAGAATATGATACAGGGAGGGCTGGCTTTCATCAAAGCGGTCCGGAAGGGTAAGCAACCCTGATGGTTTGTTCAGGGCCAGAAAATCTTCATTTTCCTCAATTATGGATAGCCTGTTCAATCAGTAGGTTTTTACTCGAAGTTATCGGGATCCGTCGAAGGGACACCCGGATGTTTTGACTTTGGTTTTTTGCCGTGCAGGTATTTGAGAGTCCTGACTTCCTTTTCACTCAGGTAACGCCATTTTCCCCGCTCCACATTCTTTTTGGTCAGGGGGCCGTACATCACCCGGTCAAGGGCCTTGACCTCATAGCCCAGGTGCTCAAAAATTCTGCGTACGATCCGGTTGCGACCGCTGTGAAGTTCTATGCCGATGGTGGATTTCTCCTTGGGATCGGGGTACCCCAGGGCATCAGCCTGGATGATCCCGTCTTCCAGTTTCAAGCCCTCCAGGATCTTGTCAAAATCATGCTTGGTCAGGGGTTTGTCCAGTTTGGCTTCATACACCTTGCGAACCTGGAAGGAAGGGTGGGTAAGTTCCTGGGTCAGCTGCCCGTCATTGGTGAGCAGCAGCACCCCGGAAGTATTTCGATCCAGTCTGCCCACCGGATATACCCGCTGGTTGGTGGCATTTTGAATCAGCTGCAGGACAGTTTTACGGTTTTGGGGATCTTCAGTAGTGGTGAGATAATCCTTGGGCTTGTTAAGCAGAATATAAACCAGGTTGCGGGTCACATAGAGCCGCTTGCCGTTCAGGAAAACCAGGTCGGAATCACTGACCTTGAAGGAAGGTTCGGTGACCACATCTTTATTTACGGTCACTTTGCCTGAGGCGATCACTGCCACTGCAGCTCTTCGGGAGGCAATGCCGCAATGGGCCAGATATTTGTTTAAGGGCATCTTTTCCGTGCCTGTTACCCCCTTTTTGGGTGATTGGCTCTGTGGAGGGGTAGCGGAATAGGAGGCTGCTCGGTTCGCATCCGGGTCTTGAGTCCTTTTCTTTCCTTCGGGCGCGATACCCTTTTGTCCAAAGGCCCCGGCACGCTGGGCTCTTTTTTCTTCGAAATGGCGTTCGATGGCTTCCTGGCGGAGTTTCTTGGCAATCTTTTTATCTTGCTTGAATTGCTCCTTTATGGCCGCATTGTTTTTCTTCTTGTCGATGAATTTCTTGAAATTGTCTACGCCCATATAAAATAATTTGCTGTTTTACAACAGTATGAGGTGCAAAGGTAAAAATAAAACAGGTGAACCCGGGGGGTCCACCTGTTATTTTCACAGGGTTAATATTTTAGGAGGCTGAATTGTCGCGCCTCATCCTTGGGTGATGCATTCTGTTATCCCTTAGTTCCTGCTGCTTTTTGAGCTGGTCGGCAGTAAGGATGCTTTTCATATTATCCCGGTTTTGTTTCATCAGGTCATGAATGGCCTGCCTTTTCTGTTCATTAGTGAGGGTCGTATTCTCCCGGATGGCCCG
>JAJXYG010000091.1 GCA_021780705.1 Bacteroidota bacterium | reverse complement strand
GATTCTTTGCTGGTTGGCCTGTCCACTATCCGCAGAAGCAATTGCGATCTCGTAGTTCAGGTCTCCGAGTTCCTGCTTGCGATCCAGCAGGCCGCTGGTCTTCATTTGGACCTGCTGTTGTATATTCAGCTTGTCCTCCAGTCTTTTGATGGCTGCCTGCAGGCCAGCGAGCTGGGCTTTCTTGTCATTGTAATCCGTTTCAAGGGCCTCCCTTTCCACCGCTACCGCTTTGCTTTGCTCGTAGTAGTTGATGATATTATTTTTCTTGTTGAACTCCAGCAGCTTGTCTTCTGCGCTGTTGAGCTTGGTGTGGGCATCGGATAACTGGGATTCAAAATATTTGACTACTTCATCAGAGCGGTTTTCCTTGATGTTGCGATAATTCTTTTTACATACCTGATTATACAGGACCAGTGTCTGCTGGCAAATACCCGGGTCATCGGATTGAAAACTCAGTTTAATGAGGTCGCTGTTGGCCACCCTTTCTGCTTTCAAGGTGGAAAGGGCCTTGATGCTATAGTGCTTGTTGTCATAGTTCAGCAGCTTATAGACAAAATTGGTATCGCTGCTTTTCATAAGCCGGGTAAGTAATACCACGGTCCTTTCATATTCAGCCGGGTTGATGGATTGAGGCAGAAGGCTTGCCTCGTCGGTGGTAGCACTGTCCGGATCCAGGGCTGAGTCGGCCACGGGATCGGTCTTACCCGATGCGTCATATTTTAAATATGGTGTTCCGCCCTTCAGGTCTACCCCATTACTGGATAGGTAGGTAATCAGGGAGGGGGGGACGATCTTTTGCAGATCTGTATATGATTTGGCTGAGATATAGGACGGGTTGGGTCCTTTCAGCAACAGGTGCTGGCTCAAAAGGCGAATGGCCACCTCTTCCTGGGTTTCCCGGGCACCCACAATATTGATGAGGTTGTCAAAAGCAGTGTTGATGACAAAATAGTTGAAGGTCTTGTCCATTTCCACAGTGGATCCGGTAGCAAGTCCTGTATAAAGGACCGTTTCGGAAGAATAGGTGAACTTCGGCGTATGGGTAAGCAGGATTACTAGCCCCGCAAGCAGTAGCGGCAGCACAATCAACAACACGAGATGCCGCCTGACTAACCTTATGAACTCAATTGCTTTCATTTTTTTATACTGCTTTATCCTTTTTGAAATTTAAAACCTACAATTTCTTCCAGGATCATCCTGGAGGAGATATAGTCTGACTTGGCGGATTCAAATTCACTTTCTATGTTGGACACAATTTGTGAGATCCGCATATACTCCGTAGTGGTGACGGTACCGTTCCTGAATTCCTTTTCCACGGTCTCCATATTGATCCGGGCATTGGACATACTTAGGGATTTGATGCGAAGAAGCTTCTGTTTTAGCAGCAGGTCCTCATACTGATGAATCACCAGCTGGCGCACTTCTTCTTTTTGAGCGGAGGCCATGCTTTTTGCTTCCTGGAGTTCTACCTGGGCGTGATGTACTTTGTTCTTTCGGTCCAGGAGGTCTTCAAGCGGGAAAGTCAGGCTTACTCCGGCAGCATAGTTGAACTGGCTGATGGTGGTGGTCACGATTCCTGCCCCTCCGGCACCGGATGTGAAATAAGGGAAAGTGCCGTAGCGGTTGTCTGCCTGAAGCGACAGGTTACGGGTCCAGTAATTCTTTTCAGACCTTACACTGGATGCCTTGGCAAGGATGTCCAGGTTTCGAAACTGCACCATGGCACTGTGGGCCACCGCAGAGTCAATACAGGTCTCCAGGGTCGGCAACTCTGGTTCGGAAGTCCGGGCCGGGTGGTCTACCCCCGTCGAGTCCTGCCCGAAGGCGGTCGACAGGCTTAGAGGCAGCCAAAGGGTCCATATGAAAAAGGAAGAAAGTTTCATTTTGTAGTCTTGCTTTAGAATTTATACCGTGCTTTTCTGAAATAGGGCAGGCATGGTTTTTAAAATCAGTTTGATATCATACCAGAAGGAAAATTGATTGTCCTGGAATTTTTCCGCATATTGATTGTCAAGCTTCTTGCGCTCTTCTTCAGACATCTCTCCTCCCCTGCCTCTCAATTCTACCTGCCATAGTCCGGTGATCCCGGCCGGTGCCAAAAATCGCTTGGACTGCGCGTCTACGGTAAGCAGTTCTGCTTCATAAACCGGCAGGGGCCGGTTGCCCACTATCGACATGTCTCCTTTCAGCACATTAATCAGTTGGGGCAGCTCATCGATGCTGGTATTGCGAATAAATTTTCCCACCCGGGTAATCCGGGGATCATCTTTAATTTTTATGAAGGCTGATTTTTTAGCCGCGATTTCCCTTTTTTGTTCGTGATACCAGTAATCGCAGATCTGATGCTCCCCTATATACATGATGGGAGAACAGTGCTCATCTTC
The DNA here is from genome assembly GCA_021780705.1 of Bacteroidota bacterium. Lineage (GTDB taxonomy): Bacteria > Bacteroidota > Bacteroidia > Chitinophagales > Chitinophagaceae > Ginsengibacter. The sequence goes on along the minus strand of JAJXYG010000091.1, from coordinate 5,576 downwards.
GGCCAAGGCACTGCACCTGGGGCAGGGAAGGTCAAAGCGCACTTCATCCACCTGGGCGTTCTGGTTATATTGGTTCTTTGATTTGGCGAGATCCTTCAGCTGATCTGCCGCCCCGGGTCTCATAGACCGCAGCTTATAAAAATCGAAGGGTTTGCGCCCTACCCGGCGGGAAGTGAAATACACCTTGCCGGGGGATTCAATCCATATGGCAATCATGATTAGGGTCAGGAAGGGGGAGGCGATCAGCAGGGCAAGGCCTGCCACCGTAATATCAAACAACCTTTTGGAAAGGGGAATCTTGTAAAAGACGTCCTCTCTTTTTTCCTCAGGTATATCTCGTAATTTCAGGCTGCGGCCGCCGTATTCGAGTGCACGTGCCAGTATATCCGGGGTTTTACTGGTCCGCAGGGCATAATAATCATCTGCACCCCTTCGGAAGGCCTCCTTGTAGAGTGTCTGATCAAATCCTTCACTTAGTAAAAAAAATGAGGTGCCGTGGAACCTGTTTTGCTTATGTATCCAGTCAAACAGGCAAAGCCCGTTTTCACCCGGCAGGTGGTACTCACAAAGGATGGTAGCTACCGTAACGGGAGATTCCAGCAGTAATACTGCTTCCAGGCTGTTCTTTACCGTATGGAAATGCAGATTCTTTTCTGCTGCCAGTCGGGAGAATTCAGAATAGTGGGAACCGATGTAGAGTAGGTCGATATGATGCTTCATTTGTTTTCGCTTTTTGGTTGTAAGAAGACTAAAAGGGCTACCACTCGATGGCATAGTGAATCGGAAACAGATTCTTCTTGACCAGTTCTCCGAGTTCTTCCGGGTTGAAAGGCTTGGTGAGATAGTCCTGGGCCCCCAGTTGGTAAGATTTGATCCGTTCCTTGCTCTCTGCCTTCGCAGATAACATAATCACCGGGGTCCTGCGGGTAAATCCTCCTTTACGGATCCAGGAAAGCAGTTCAAACCCGTTCACTTCGGGCATCTGAATGTCGCAGATGATAAGATCTGGCAGGTGGCTGCCCAGCCAGTCTTTGGCCTTGAGGCTGTCTTGCATGAATACCACCTCATACTCTTTGGACAGGAAATTTTCCAACAAAAGGCAGATGGTCAGTTCATCGTCTACTACTAGAATTTTCTTTTTCATGATGTGTGTGCTTATTATATTATGGTGGCGCGTTTCAGTAATCGGGTGACATGTGCTACCTGGTCAAGGACCTGGCTTACCCTTGAAGTGAAATTGAAGACGATCTCTCCCGAGTCCAGTGCTGCCTCCAGATCCAGGAGTTCATTTTGTACGTCCACGGCACCCAGGTTTCCCATGGAGGGACTCAGGCGGTGCATTTCCTTTCTCAGGGTTTCATAATCCCGGGACTGGAAAGCTTCTCTCATCTTTTTTTCACTTTCAGGTAATTCTGCGGCAAATACAGACAGTATCCGGTCGATCCGGGACTGGTCTCCCCGGCATAACTGATGGATGGTGGACAAATCCAGAACGGGAGGATGGGTCCAGGTATCGGGTGATGTTCTTTCAAAGGTGTACATGTTGTTTTGGTTTTGCCATTATAAACTCCATTAACATGCCAGTTCAAAAAAGGCCATAGATGATTGAAAATCAATATTGAAAAAATTGAGGAAGGATGCGGATTTTCTCTATCTCGGAAAAAATTCTCATTTTTGGAAAACTGGCTTTTTCAAGCTTTCATGCCTGCAGATTGGAATAAGCAGGAAGTGGCAACCATTTCTAAAAAGTAGACTCCCGATTCCCACCTTTGGAACCTCCTAAAAATCAGGTGGAGCCTTAAAAAAACCGATAAAAAAAGCGGAAAAAACAAAAGCGGATCATTTTACCAGTACCCGTCCCCGGGATCCATTTGTCGGAGTCGTGGCCTTTTCCACCAACTTTTCCTCGAGGAGCAATTGCTCAAAGTAGGCGATGGTCTTCCCCAGGCCTTCTTCCAGCTCAATCTTTGGATACCAGCTCAACTCGGAAGTAGCCAGACTGATATCGGGCTGTCTCATCTTCGGATCATCAGATGGCAGCTGTCTATAGACAATCTTTGACCTGGAACCTGTCATCGCAATAACTTTTTCAGCCAGGCTCCGGATCGTGAACTCATTGGGATTTCCCATATTCACCGGTCCGGTAAAGGAGGCCGGGGTCTGCATCATCCGGATCATCCCTTTAATCAGGTCATCTACATATTGGAAGCTCCGGGTCTGGGAGCCATCCCCATAAATGGTGATGTCCTTATTTTGCAGGGCCTGTACGATAAAATTGGATACCACCCTTCCGTCATCGGGATGCATCCGCGGGCCGTAGGTATTAAATATGCGGATGATCTTGACCGGGATTCCATGTTGTTTGTGGTAATCCATAAACAGGGTCTCTGCTCCCCGTTTCCCTTCATCATAACAGGAACGCTCCCCTATGGGATTGACATTACCCCAGTAGGATTCAGGTTGGGGATGCACCATCGGGTCCCCATATACCTCACTGGTAGAGGCCTGCAGGATCCGTGCCCTTAGCCTCTTGGCGAGGCCCAGCATATGGATGGCCCCCATGAGCGAGGTCTTCATCGTCTTGATCGGATTATACTGGTAGTGAATGGGGGAAGCTGGACTGGCCAGGTTGTAGATTTCATCCGCTTCGATATAAAACGGGGTGGTCACATCATGGCGAATCAGTTCAAAATAAGGATGATCCAGCAGATGGACGATATTTTGCTTCTGGCCGGTAAAGAAGTTATCCAGGCAGAAGACTTCGTGTCCCTGGTCCAGCAGGGATTCACAGAGGTGGGACCCCAGGAACCCTGCCCCCCCGGTCACGAGTGTACGTGTTCTTTTCATGGTAGCAACGGCTTTAGGTTATAATACAGGTTCCTGATAGGTAAAGGGGCTGCGCACCTCTTTCATGGCAGTTTTTACGCCAATGCACTGATAGTCAAATCCGTTTTGCTGCATCATCACTTTGTCATATATATTGCGACCATCAAAGACCACCGGATGGTTCAGCAGTTTGCGGATTACCTTGAAGTTGGGAAATTTGAATTCCGGCCATTCAGTCAGGATCGCCAGCCCATCGGAATCAATCAGGGCTTCATACTGCTCTTCATGGTATTCCACCTTTTCTCCAAAATGGCGGCGTGCTTCTTCCAGGGCTACCGGGTCATAGACCTTCACGTGGGCACCTGCCTGCAGGAGTTTCTGCACGATGACCAGGGAAGGAGCTTCCCGCATGTCGTCGGTCTGCGGCTTGAAGGACAATCCCCAGAGGGTAATGGTCTTTCCGGCCAGGTTGCCTTCAAAATATTGACGGATCTTTTGGTAAAGGACCAGCTTCTGGTCATTATTTACAGCTTCCACGGCCTTGAGCACCCGCAGTTCATATTGAAAGTCCTCGGCAGTCCGGATCAGGGCCTGCACATCCTTGGGAAAGCAGGAGCCACCGTATCCTATACCGGGGTAGATGAATTTATTTCCGATCCTGGAATCAGAACCGATTCCCTTGCGGACCAGGTTGATGTCAGCTCCGACAATTTCACACAGATTTGCGATATCGTTCATGAAGCTGATTTTGGCAGCCAGCATGGAGTTGGCGGCATATTTGGTCATTTCCGCAGAGGTAATGTCCATGAAAATCAGGGGATGGCCGTTCATAGTAAAGGGTTTGTATAATTGGGACATCATCTCTTCAGCCCGGGCACTCTCCAGTCCAATCACGATCCGGTCCGGTTTGAGAAAATCTTCTATTGCGGCACCTTCCTTCAGAAATTCCGGATTGGAGGCTACATCGAAAGGAATGTGTTTACCCCTGCTCTGTAGTGCTTCTTCCACTGCGTGGCGTACCCTAAGGGAGGTACCCACCGGCACCGTGCTCTTGGTGACTACCAGCAGGTAATCCTCCATATGCCGGCCGCATTCCCGGGCCACGGAAAGGACGTATTTGAGGTCCGCGCTTCCATCTTCATCTGGCGGAGTTCCTACTGCTATAAAAAGAACCTCGGTACCCGGCATGGCAGAAGCCAGGTCGGAAGTAAAACTCAGGCGTCCCTTTTTCATGTTCCGGCTGATCATTTCTTCCAGCCCGGGTTCAAAAATGGGGACAATCCCCTTGTTCAGGTTGTCAATTTTCTTTTGATCGATATCCACGCAGGTGACGTCGATACCCACTTCGGAAAAACAGGCTCCGGTAACCAGGCCTACATATCCGCTTCCTACAATAGTGATTTTCATATGCTTTAATTTTTTCCTATAGGATTCAAAGGCGGTGCCAAAGACTAATAAATTAATTTTCAGGTAGAAACAATTTTTCGGGTACTCACTTCGTTCCATATTATGGAAAAAGTTTCCAAAATTTGTATTTAACCTACACCGAATCTCCCTATCGGATTAAAACACCTGCTTACAACATTATGGAAGGTTACTCTATCTTTATCGTGGAGGATGACCCCTTCTACGGTGAACTCCTTGCCTATCACCTCAGTTTGAATCCTGATTATGTCGTCACCCGCTTTGAGACCGCCAAAGAATGTTTGGCCAATCTCCACAAAAAGCCCAATTTGGTGACCGTCGATTTTTCCCTGCCAGACATGACCGGGGATGAATTGTTCAAAAAGATCAGGGGACAATCCCCTTCAACCGCAGTCATCATCATCAGTTCCCAGGAAGAAATTTCTGTAGCAGTGGATCTTGTCAAACAGGGGGTAGACGATTATCTAGTCAAGGACGAGGCCACCAAGGACCTGCTGTGGAACAGCATCATCCGCATTAGAGAAAATCAGAATCTGAAACAGCATGTCGAAGAACTGCGGTCGGCTCTCGGACAGAAATTCAATTTCAGAAAGACCCTGATCGGCCAAAGCCCTGAACTGGAGAAGGTATACCAGCTTATGGAAAAGGCCTGCAGTGTCAATATCAACGTTTCCATATCCGGGGAAACCGGAACGGGAAAGGAAGTGGTGGCCAAAGCCATCCACTACCAAAGTGAAAGGAGCAGAAAAAACTTTGTAGCCCTGAATATGGCCTCCATCCCACATGAACTGATTGAAAGTGAACTTTTCGGCCATGAGAAAGGCGCCTTTACGGGCGCTATTGCCAGAAAAGCCGGGAAGTTCGAAGAGGCCAACGGTGGTACTCTCTTCCTGGATGAGATCGCAGAGCTGGACCTCGGTCTCCAAAGCAAGTTGCTGAGAGTCCTGCAGGAACGCGAAGTAGTCCGGATCGGCGGTAGAGATAGAATCCAGCTGGATGTCCGCATCATCACAGCCACCCACAAAGACCTGGCTGAAGAGGTAAAAAAGGGTACTTTCAGGGAAGATTTGTATTTCAGAATTATCGGACTCCCGATTCATATTCCCCCACTCAGGGAAAGGGGCAATGACGTCCTGCTGCTCGCCAAATATTTTGCCGACATATTTACCAAAGAAAATAACCTTCCGGAAGTGGAGATCCTGCGCGATGCGAAGGATAAACTGATGAAGTACAATTTTCCAGGAAATGTCCGGGAACTCAGGGCCGTCATCGATTTGGCAGCACTGATGTGCCATGACTCCCAGATCACCGCTGAGGACATCTCT
>JAJXYG010000108.1 GCA_021780705.1 Bacteroidota bacterium | reverse complement strand
ATCAGCAGGGTATTGAAGGAGGAGACGATTGAAAGTCCGCACAGAATAAAGAAAATCAAGGCATAATATTCTGACACATGGCTACCCACCTTTTCTATTTCATCCCCATTCAGCAGAAAATACAGCAGCACGGCGGCAAAGGAAACCGTGTTGAACTGCAGGCCGAATTCGTCAAAATGAAGCATCCCCCTGTAATTGATGTCAAACAGCGGGGTTCCGAAGAATTCAAGCAGGTTGGCAGCCAGCAGCACGAGGATTCCTGCCACGGCCCAATATTTGGCAGTGGAGGACTTCTTGAACAGTACCCCTCCAAACATCATTACCACTCCCCAAACTGCAGCTATGATTATCGCATTCATAATTACTCTGGTTTCCTTTTCGTTCTAAAGGTTAATTATTTGAAATTCATCATTATGGCAGCTACCGTATTCTCGGTAAGATGTAATACCGGTTGGGGATAAATCCCCAGGATCAGGATGGCTGCCACCATCACAGACAATACCAGTTTCTGCACCCCGGTGAGGTTGACCGAAATATCCCGGATAGCGGGACCTGCCTCACCAAAAAACACTTTTTGCACCATATTGAGCATGTATACCGCTGAAAGGATCACGCTGATGCAGGCAAATGCCGCCAATATTTTGTTGTACTCAAACAAACCGCTAAACATCAGGAACTCCCCAATGAATCCGTTGGTTAACGGAAGGGCGATATTGGCCAGCACAATGATCAAAAAGAAGGTGGCCAATCCCGGCGCCTTGCTGGCAAGTCCTCCCAGTTCCGAAATCTTCTTGATTCCGGTTTTCTTTTCGATCACATCCACCACCATCCACAGAGCTATTATGTTGATCCCGTGGTTGAGCATTTCAATCATGGCTCCCTGGAGGCTGATGTTATTTCTGGCAAAAATAGCGGCGGCCATCAGCCCGATGTGGGCAATGGAGGACCAGGCTACGATCCTTCGCAGCTCCGACTGGACCATGGCAATCAGGGATCCATAGAGGATACTGATTACCGCCAGGGTCACCACCAGGGATTCATATTTCCCAAAGGCATCCGGAAAAACCGGAAGTAACCACCTGATGAGTGCAAAAATGCCCATTTTAACCATCAGGCCACTTAGTACCATGACGGAGGAATCCGGGGCCGTCTCGTAAAGATCCGGCTGCCAGGAGTGAAAAGGGAACAGCGGCATCTTGATGGCGAAAGCCACAAAGAATAACCAGAAAAGACCCTGCTGTGCCGCGGGGCTCAGCGTGGTATTATAGAATGACTTGATATAAAAAGAATGGTCTGATTGCGGGGTCACCGGGGCGGTATGCAGGTACACATACAAGATCCCGATCAGCATAAGCAGGGAGCCCGCAAAGGTATAGATGAAGAATTTAAAGGTAACCCGGATCCGGGACGCTCCGCCCCAGCGGCTGCATAGAAAATACATAGGGATGAGGGCCAGTTCCCAAAAGAAATAGAAGACCAGCGCGTCGGTGGCCACAAAAACTCCGGTGATCCCGGCCTGGGCCAAAAGCAGCAGCCCGTAATAAACCCCGGCATGGGAATACGCTTCCTTATGGGTAAAGGCGATAATGAGCGGAAAGGTGAAGGCCACCAGGAAGGTGAGCAGGAACCCCATTCCGTCAAGTCCCACACTGAAGCTGGAACCTATATAAGGCATCCACACATAGCTTACATTGTTATAAGCCAGGTATTCAGGGTGGTGCGCCACATCTGTATAAAACAGGCTGATCACGGATACCACCAGGGTAAGCAGGGATCCGGCCAGGGCTACGCCCTTGACCGCCTTCGTATTTTTGATGAAAAATAAAATGATGCCTGTGAGCAGGGGAAGCCAAAGCAGTAGTTCAGGAAAAGTATAATAAGTGCCCAGCATTACATTTATTTTGTAAAAAATTGAATAATAAGTAATAGGATGAGTCCTGCCACCATAAGCAGAATGTAATTACCCACCAGTCCGCTCTGCAACAACCTGATCTGACGGCTGCTGTAGTTGACCCCGCGTCCTACGGCGTTGACCAGGGCATCAATACCTGATTTTTCCACCACATTTCCTAAAAATCCGGAAAAGGCTTTCAGCGGTTTTACGAACACTGCCTCATAGATTTCATCGACATAGAACTTATTTTGAATCGCTCTTGCAAAGGCACCTGCCTCCTGCACGGTTCCGTCGAATTTGCGGAATTTGTTCCAGGCCCAGATGCTCACCACGATAATCAGCAGGGAGGAAATGGCCATCATGGCAATTTCAGTCTGAGGAGATGAAGCGGGGTGCACCGCCAGCACCTTTTGCGCCTCGGAAAATACCGGGGATAAAAATGCATCCAGCTTGTTGCCATGATCCATGAACACCTCCGGAATCCCCACCAGGCCTCCCAGGGCAGAAAGGATTGCCAGCGCAATCAGGGCCAGGGTAATGGCAGAGGGGCTCTCATGTACATGGTGCCACTGGTCTTCGGTCCCCCTGAATTTTCCTGCAAAGGTCAGGGCCATGAGCCGGAACATATAAAAGGCTGTAAGCAGCGCACCGCCTACTCCCAGGTAATAATATAGCGGATTTGCCGCATAGGCGGCTGAAAGGATCTGGTCCTTGGAAAAGAATCCGGCAAAGGGCGGAATCCCTGCAATGGCCAGACAGGCAATGAAAAAAGTGACATACGTGATCTTCATTTTTTTGCCGAGTCCCCCCATCTGGTTGATATCCTGTTGTCCCCCCATGGCATGAATGACAGAGCCCGCTCCCAGGAACAACAATGCCTTGAAGAAAGCATGGGTCATCACATGGAATACGGACGCGGAAAAGGCGCCCACGCCCAGGCCGAGAAACATGTATCCAAGCTGGCTCACGGTAGAATAGGCCAGGACCTTTTTGATATCATTTTGTCTGAGTGCAATGACGGCGGCAAAAATAGCGGTTGCCGTACCGATCACCGCCACTACCGTCATGGTAAGAGGGGAGAGTGCATATATGATATTGCTTCTGGCAATCATGTAAATACCGGCAGTAACCATAGTCGCTGCGTGGATCAAAGCCGAAACGGGAGTAGGACCCGCCATGGCATCGGGCAGCCAGGTGTACAGCGGAATCTGGGCGCTTTTTCCGGTAGCCCCCACAAAGAGCAATAAACTGATGGCGGTAAGGACCCCAGGCGCGCCCTTGGCAGCCAGGGAAACCCCTCCATGGGTATCAAACAGGGTGCCATAGGAAGTGGTACCAAAGGCCTGGATCAGCCAGAAGATGCCCAGGATAAAACCAAAATCCCCGATCCGGTTCATAATAAAGGCTTTCTTGGAGGCATTGGTAAAGGCGGTATTCTTGAACCAGAAACCGATCAGCAAATAAGAGCAAAGCCCGACGCCTTCCCACCCCATGAACATGATCACATAATTGCCACCCATAACCAGCAGGAGCATGGAAAACACAAACAGGTTGAGGTAGGCGAAATAACGGGCATACCCCGGGTTGTCCTCCTCCTTCATATAAGAGGTGGAATAGACATGGATCAGAAAGCCCACCCCGGTAATGATCAGCAGGAAAATACTGGTGAGCTGGTCTATCTGAAACTCAAAAGGAATCGAGAGTTTGCCTACACTTATGAAAGTGAAATATTGAAGATGCTGGGCAGAAAATCCGTCCTTGGTGGCCGCACTGAACACCATCAGGCTCAAAATAAAAGACAGCAGGATTGTCCCGCTTCCCACCAATGCGGTAACCCTTTTGGAGTTCAGCTTTCTGCCTAACCCATTGATCAGGAAACCCAAAAGCGGAAAAAGGGGAATCAAATAAGCTACGTCAAAAATATTATTCATAAATGCAACCGGTTAAAAGGGACTCATCCACTTGTAGTACACCGTCCTAGTTTTTTAGTCTGTTTAAGAAATTTACATCCACTGACCGGGTATTGCGGTACAGCATCACGCTGATGGCCAGCCCCACACTTACTCCCGCTGCGGCCACAATCATGATGAAGAATACAAAAATCTGCGCGTCAATGGCAGAAGCCGCACTCGCATTTGCCCCCATCATGTGCATTTTTGAAAAAGCCACGAGCAGCAGGTTCACCGAATTCAGCATGAGTTCGATGCACATGAAAATAATGATGGCATTGCGCCGGGTAAGGGCGCCTACCACCCCGATGCAGAACAAGGTGATCGACAGAATTACATACCCCTGAATTTCCATAATCTTTATTTTTTTCCCCGTAGGGTACAATCATTTATTTATTGCCATCAGGTATCCTTTCAGGCTACCGTTTCTTTTTCCTTTCGTCCGATTACCACCGCTCCGATCATGGCACTCAAAAACAGGACGCTGCTGATTTCAAAGGGCACGACATAATCATTAAAGAGGGTCCTGCCCAGGTATTTGATCAGTCCTACGTTGGTGCCCACCCGCAAGGATTCATGCATGTTGGAGGATTTGGCAAGGGCTGCCACCAGTACGACCAGCAGGCACATCCCCGCAATGATACCCGCTGCCTTCAGGTAGACATTCTTCGGAATCTCGGGGTGTTCATTCAGGTTCATCAGCATGATCACAAAGGTGAACAGCACCATGATGGCCCCCGCATACACAATCACGTTGACGATGGCCAGGAACTGCGCATTCATGAGAACATACTGTCCGGAAATGGAAAAGAAAACTACGATCAGCCAAAGCACTGAATAGATAGGATTCCTGGAAGCTACCACCCCAACCGCACTCAGGACTGCCAGGATGGATAAGAACCAGAATAAAATTTGAGTTGTTGACATGTATCTTTCCTGTTTCTCGGTTATTTATTTTTCATTTCCGTGTCCCTGCGGTTGAGCAATCCGGTTGCCTTTGGCCTTGGCATATGCTTCCGGGTTTTCTTTCGGGTGGGGGATTAAGAGATCCTTTTTTCCATAAATGAATCCCTTCCGCTGGTAATTGGCCGGTGCAAAGGTTTCACTCAGGTAGATGGCATCCTTGGGACAGGCTTCTTCACAGAGGCCACAAAAGATGCAACGGAGCATATTGATCTCGTATTTGGCAGCGTATTTTTCTTCCCGGTACAGGTGTTCTTCTCCCGGCTGCCGCTCGGCCGCCTCCATCGTAATGGCTTCCGCGGGGCAGGCCACGGCACACAGCCCGCAGGCAGTACACCTTTCCCTTCCTTCCTCATCGCGGTTGAGAATCTGCAATCCCCTGAAAACAGGGCTGAACGGCCGGGTTTTTTCGGGGTAATTGATCGTAACTTTCTTCTTGAAGATATGCCTGAAAGTGATGGCCATCCCCCTGAGTACCTCGGGAAGGTACATGCGCTCCAAGAGCGTCATTTTTTTTCGGGCTACCGGCTTGACCCTGTTAGTTAATGCTTCCATAATTCCTCCTTTCTGGCAACCCCGCCACAGACGGGCTTCCCTATAACGTTGGCAAAAGTATATTTTAATTTATAACTGTTTCTCATTTATACGTTCTTTTCAGATTTCCGATCAAAAATGCCAGTGATTCTGGTGTAACAACACGAGTGACCCAGTGGCCAGCATATTGAACAAGGCCAGCGGGAGCAATACCTTCCAGCCCAGGTTCATGAGCTGGTCATACCGGAAGCGCGGAATCGTCCACCTGACCCACATGAACAGGAACAGGAATAACACTATCTTGATAAAGAAAACCGCACCCTGAAAGACCGCCATCCAGTTCGTCCCAATCGTATGAATAAAGGTGGCATCATTGACGAAGGGAATGTCATACCCCCCGAAGAACAGCGTCACCATAATGGCGCTGCTCAAAAACATATTGACATATTCAGCGAACAGGTAGAACCCCAGCTTCATGGATGAATATTCGGAGTGATACCCGCCTATCAGTTCATTTTCCGCCTCTGACAGGTCAAAGGGGGTCCGGTTGGTTTCGGCAAAGGCGCATACCAGAAATATCAGGAAACCCAAAGGTTGCTTGAAGATATTCCAGACATGATCCATCTGCTGGCCCACCATGGTTTTCATGCTCAAAGTTCCGGTGATCATCAGCAGCGCAATCAGGGAAATACCCATCGCCAGTTCATAGCTGATAATCTGGGAGGCAGCCCTCATGGACCCCAGCAGGGAGTACTTGTTATTACTGGCCCATCCCCCGATCATGATGCCATATACCCCGAGGCTTACGATGCCAAAGACGTACAGGATTCCGATATTGACGTCTGTAATCTGCAGGGAAATATCCCTTCCGAACAAATGAACCTTGTTTCCCCAGGGAATGACCGCCCCGATCATGATGGCCGTGAGCATGGCGATCCCGGGACCCAGGATGAAAAGAAATTTTGAGGAGAATTTCGGAACGATCTCTTCCTTGAAGAAGAGCTTCAACCCGTCGGCCAAAGGCTGCAGGATTCCAAATGGACCGGCCCTGTTGGGGCCCCTTCTGTCCTGGATGATGGCAGCGACCTTTCTTTCTGCATATGTGGAATACATGGCTACCACCAGGGAAATCAGTACCACCACGACGATAAGCACCAGTTTTTCCGTTAATAAACTCCAGTCAATTGCTAATAAATGCATAAGCGAAATCTAAATTCTTTATCAATGAGGTCACAATATCCTTCCTTATCAACCTTCTTCCTTATCAACTTTCCTTATCTGCCCTCCTGCCCTCCCGGTGGGCTTGTTAACGCTCCCGGGTGTCCGTCGGATTGTGTCCGGTGGAATGAGGGTCCCCGTTAAAGGTCTTTCCGGTAGCCGGTCCCTCAATTTCATCCAGTCGCACAGAAGCCTGGTTTACCTGGCTATTTTCATGAATGTCCATTAAAAGCAGGGGACTTCTGCCATCCAAAATCTTGTCAAGCGGATCAGGCGGAATCACTTCCTTCTGGTAGTGATTGGCAGAAATGACCGAATGCCTGCTGATCTTGGTGGGTCCTTCCACCACCCAGTCTGAAATATTTTTCTTTTCAAAGCGGCAGGTATTGCAAATCCATTCCGGTTTGCCATTTTCGTCACTTTGCACTTCCCCCCAGGGGTCTTTGCGGGCCGTCACCCGGAAGACTTCTTCTCCCCGGTTCCAGAGAGTCACTTTTCCGCAACAGTCCGGACAGTCCCGGTGGGCATCTAACGGCCTGAGGAACCAGACCCGGTTTTTAAAACGAAAGGTACGGTCGGTCAGGGCGCCTACCGGACAGACGTCAATCATATTGCCGCTGAACGGATTGTCGATGGCCTTGGAGATATAGGTGGAAATCCGGGAATGATCACCACGATCCAGGATTCCGTGTACCCGGTCGGGAGTTAACTGGTCTGCCACAAAAACACAGCGGTAGCATAAGATGCACCGGGTCATGTGGAGCTGTATATAGGGACCGATATCTTCCCGAACAAAGGTCCGCCTCTTGAATTCATAACGGGTCTGTACCGCCCCGTGTTCGTATCCCAAGTCCTGGAGGTGGCATTCGCCTGCCTGGTCACAAACCGGACAGTCGAGCGGGTGGTTGATCAGCAAAAATTCCACGACCCCCTTTCGGGCATCCAGCACCTTTTCACTGGTAGTATTTTTCACCACCATCCCATCCATTACATTGGTCCTGCAGGAAGCTACCAGTTTCGGCATAGGCCTCGGGTCAGCTGTGGACCCTGCGGCCACCTCCACCAGGCAGGTACGGCATTTTCCGCCGCTGCCTTCCAGCTTGCTGTAATAACACATCGCCGGTGGGGCCACCTCGGGCCCGATTTTGCGGGCCGCATTCAGGATGGTAGTCCCGGCGGGGACTTCAATAGTCACCCCATCAATGGTTACCTTAAATAATTTTTGTTCTTCAGACATTATCTATACTTAAATGACTTACAATCTAATCCCTAACGGTTATGCCGGTACGGCGGCCTTCAGCTCATCTGCATAGTGGGCCAGTCCGTAATTTCTTTGAAGGCATTCTTCCGGATGGGTCACATGCCATTCAAATTCATCCCTGAAATGGCGGATGGCTGCTGCTACCGGCCAGGCAGCCGCATCCCCCAGGGGACAAATAGTATTGCCTTCAATTTTTCGCTGGATGTCCCACAATAGGTCGATATCCTTCATGGCACCCTGGCCGTATTCTATTTTATGAAGGACCTTTTCCATCCATCCCGTCCCCTCCCGGCAGGGAGAGCACTGTCCGC
>JAJXYG010000059.1 GCA_021780705.1 Bacteroidota bacterium | reverse complement strand
AACGATGTGCTGGGTAGCCGTTACCAGGTATATGAAGGCGGAGCAGGCCCCATCACCCTGACTACCAATAACGGACTTGACGGTACCCTTCGGATGGGTACGGCCGATATCATGGAGGACATCAAATTCTCAGGAGGGTACCGGATCGGCACCAACCTCAAAGACAATGACTGGCTCTTTCAGTTCAACGACTATAAGCGACGGCTGGACTGGGGACTCACCTATTACCGCTCGATCCAGGACCTGAATTTCGGACTGGATACCAGCACCAACTATTACCCCGGCAAGATCATTTCCAATCTCTACCAGGTTAACCTTAATTATCCCATTGACGAGATCAGAAGCATCAGGCTGAACTTTGGAGTCAGATGGGACAAGCAGGTGGTCAGCTCCCTGGATAATATTTCCCTGGTTGCCCCGGATGTTTCAAAGACCTATGCCCTCACCCACCTGGAATATGTATATGACAATACCATCAGTCCCGTAACCAATATCTGGAACGGGATCCGCTATAAAGCTTACCTGGACTGGAATACCCAGATCAGCAAGCTCGCCTCCACCGAAGGACCTTATACCTTTAACCTGGGCTTTGACGCCAGGGCCTATTTCCCGATTTACAAGAATTTCATCTGGGCGGGTAGGGTTGCCGGTGATTTCAGCTGGGGAAGCCAGAAACTGGTGTATTTTCTTGGGGGAGTGGATAATTGGTTCATGTTTGCCAATAATGTCAAAACGGACAAAAACGGACAACAGACCTACCGCTATTTCAACCCGGCCAATACCCCGGCGCCGGATGCCAATTATGCCTTCCAGTCCCTGGCGGTTAACCTGAGGGGATTCATTCAAAATGCCGCCAACGGAAATAACAGCCTTGTCATCAATAGTGAATTCCGGTTGCCGGTGTTCACTACCCTGTTTGACCGGTTGATCAACAATGCCTTTGTTCGCAACTTCCAGCTGATCCAGTTTGTAGACCTCGGTTCGGCATGGAATGGTGCTTATAACAGTCTCGCCCGACCGACCATCACCTATGCCACCCAGGACCCGACAGTACAGGTGAAAATCCAGGCTCCGGGGATCGGACCTTTTCTCGGCGGATACGGCTTTGGAGCCCGTTCCACCCTGCTGGGATATTTCCTGAAATTCGATGCCGGATGGCCTATGAGCGGCTTTTTTAACAGCAAGCCTGTTTATTATTTCAGCATGGGGCTGGATTTTTAAGCTGCTTCCGTGCAAGGCAAGCCCCTATTTTGTATTCCGGGAAGATTAGCGGAAAGCCCGCATAAACCCGGGAGGGTTTCAGGCTGGTCAGCCAAGGACCTTTTTCAGGTTGCGGTTGATGATCTGGCAGGCCTGTGCAATCTCATCTTCAGTGATCGTCAGCGGAGGGACAATTCTTAAACATTCAGGGGCAAAAAGGAACCAGTCGGTAAATACCCCGTCCGCCAAAAGGGCATCAATTACTTTCTTGTTGGTGGGGAAATCCTCCAGTTCCAGGGCCATCATAAGCCCCCTTCCCCGGAGATCCCGGACGCTGCGGGTATCGATTCCTTCCAGAAATTTTTGCTGTTTTCCCATTACGGTCTCCACAACCCTTTCTTCCAGCAGGAATTCCAGGGAGGCCGCCCCGGCTGCACAACAAACCGGGTGTCCGCCAAAGGTATTGATGTGACCGAGCACCGGATGGTGGCTCAACACCTGCATGATTTCCCGGTCCGCAATAAAGGCACCCAGGGGCATCCCTCCGCCCAGGGCCTTGCCCAACAGCAGGATATCGGGGACTATGGAAAACTGTTCAAAAGCCCAAAGGGTGCCCGTCCTGCCAAATCCCGTCTGAATTTCATCCAGCACCAGCAGGGTGCCGGTCTGGGTACAACGGTCCCTGAGGGCACGCATCCAGGACGACCCCGGTACCTTCACCCCGGCTTCTGCCTGAATGGGCTCCGCAATGACACAGGCGGTCTTTTCGGTGATGGCCTCAAGGCTTTCAAAAGAATTATATTCCAGGTGAAGGATGTCTGGCAGCAGGGGACGGTAGGCATTTCTCCAGTACTCGCTTCCCATGACACTCAGCGACCCTTGCGTGCTTCCGTGGTAGCTGCGGTTGAAAGCCGCAATCTGGGTGCGTCCTGTAAACCTTTTGGAAAGTTTCATGGCGCCTTCAGTGGCCTCTGTGCCTGAAGCGGTGAAAAAAACTGAATTCAGGCTGCCGGGCAAATGCTCCGTGAGCAACCTGGCATACCGGGTTTGCGGGGAAAGGACCAGTTCCCCGTTGACCATCACATGCAGGTACTGATGGAGCTGTTGCTCTATGGCACCAATCACCTTCGGATTCCCATGGCCGGTATTGCAAACACTGATCCCTCCGATCAGGTCGATATATTCCTTGCCGTCCACATCATACAGCTTGCAGCCTTCTGCCCGGGAAATTTCAAGGGAAATGGGGGCCTCTGAGGTCTGCCCGATGTGCTGGAGAAAAATTTGTCTGTTGGTCACAATTTCTGGCTTTGCTACACCCCTCGCTGAAGAGGGGTTGAATTTCCTTGCGAATTTAAGCCACGATCTCAATCGGCCTGCGCTTTTTGTAGCCGAACCCCAAATTTCACTTCCTTTTCCTTTGAAAAAATCTGGCGATCTTTACCCGAGGACCGTTATAGGGTCTGCGCTAAAACCCATCTTTCACAAAAAAATATTTTCACATGTCATTCATTATCAAGGTCAGGGGAATGGAACCCGTCTGGGGAAACCGATGCTATATTGCCCCCAATGCCACCATTGCGGGCGATGTCATCATGGGAGACGACTGCAGTGTCTGGTTTAATGCCGTCATTCGCGGAGACGTGAACGCCATCCGAATGGGCAACAAGGTCAATATCCAGGACGGTGCCGTCATTCATTGCACCTACCAGAAAGCTTCCACGCATATAGGAAATAATGTAAGTATAGGACACAATGCAATCGCACATGGATGCGTTATAGAGGATAACGTACTGCTCGGAATGGGGTCCATTGTCATGGACCATGTGGTGGTGGGAAGCAATAGCATCATTGCGGCAGGAGCGGTAGTGCTTGAAAAAACGAGGATCGAACCCGGGTCCATTTATGCCGGGGTTCCTGCCAGGAAGGTAAAGGACATTCCCCAGGAATTAATACGGGGAGAAATCGACAGGATTGCCAATAACTATACTATGTACGCGGACTGGTTCAGGGAATAGGAGGACAGAAGGCAGCCGGGGGATCTGGATCAATTTATTGAATTATTAACATCCGCCCGGGCTGCGAGGCAAATTATTTGCAATTGAAAGGTGTCCCATGAAGAAGGTTTTTCTTGCAATGTGTTGTGTCTTTTTCTTATCAGGGTGTTTTATACTTCGTAAACGGGTAAAATACGGTTGTCCGACCAACGGAAAGAATATCGGTGCCGAAAGGATTTTATCAGGAGACAAAGCAGCTATCAAGGCCGCCAGAAGAGCAAAACGGTTCAAGTATTAGTCTAATCATGCAAAGTAAATCCTAATGATATGTCATACCATTTGAAAACAGAATTTGGCGGAACGGAAGCCGTAATCGATGACAATTGCGGGGTCTCCAAATTCTACTCCATCGCAGACATGCTTTCCGACAGCCTTAAAGTGAAATTCATCAATCAGGTGGATGACGCAGAATCCCTGGACTGGGATTTCCGGTACAAAAACCATTTTCTCACCCTTCATTACAATATTTTCAACGGGGTATCCATCCTGCCTCACAAAACCCGTGGGATTGCCAGGGAAAACAAGGCCGTACAGGAAATCGCCAGTTTCCTGGAAAGAAATGCGTTTTAACTCTTCTTTTTTTCAACCCTTATATCCGGATCATTTCCGGGAATCTACCATTTACGGGTATCCAGACTGCCCAGGATGTTCAGGTAACTCACGTACCGGTCTGCAGCGACCTTTCCCAGCTCGACCGCTTCCTTGACCGCGCATCCCGGTTCTTCCACATGCAGGCAGTTATTAAACCGGCACTTTGAAATCAATTCCCTCATTTCGGGGAAATAATGCGACAGTTCCGTTCTTTCCATGTCCACCAGGGCAAACTCCCGCAAGCCCGGTGTGTCAATGATCGACCCCCCGCCAGGCAAGTCAAACATTTCCGCAAAGGTCGTGGTGTGCATCCCCTTTCCGCTCCAATCGCTTACTTCCCGGGTTTTCAGCAAAATCTCCGGGAAGACCGTGTTGATGAAGGTGGACTTCCCCACCCCGGAATGACCGCTGAGCAAGGTAATTTTGTCCTTCAGGCAGGCGCCCACCTCTTCCACCCCCTGTTGGGTCTGCAGGCTCATGACCAGCACCCTGTATCCGATGTCCTGGTAAATGGCGCGGATTTCCTCCAGTTTTTCCATTTCCTTCTTCCGGTATAGGTCCGCTTTGTTGAACACGATGACTGCCGGTATATGATAGGCTTCACAGGCTACCAGAAACCGGTCAATAAACCCCTGGGAAGTCCTGGGGTCTTTCAGGGTTGCAAACAGGAGGCTCTGGTCAATATTGGAGGCGATGATATGATGCTGGAATTTATTATGCGGGCTCTGCCTGGTGACATAATTGCGGCGGGGTTCGATTTGGGTAATTACCCAGGAATGTGCCGCATCCTCTTCGGTTTCCAGTGTGACCTGATCCCCCACTGCAATGGGATTGGTGGAAGTGATCTGGTCAATTTTGAACTTTCCTTTGATCCGGGCCTGGTACCATCCTCCTTCTTCCGATTTGACGGTATACCAGCTTCCGGTGGATTTATACACTTTCCCTTTCATAATATGCTGCGGTGGTTTAAGGAGGCGCCCCGGACTGAGGCAAAGAAACACAATTTGTCCGTATGGTCAGGGAAATTTCCTGAAAACGGTGAATCGTAACAGGTATTCCAGCACGAGCAGGATCATGGCGGCAAAAACCAGGGGATAGAATTTTTCGGTATAGCGGTGGAAGGAAGTGATTTCTACCTTGGATTTTTCCATGCTGTCAATCTTCTTGTAAATATTGGCCAGCGAATTGTTGTCGGTAGCCCTGAAATATTCCCCGCCGGTCTGCTGGGCGATATTCTTCAGCAATTGTTCATCAATCGTTACCTTTTCATTTTGCATCACAATACCCAAAGGCGTACTGACCGGGGTGGGGGCATACCCGTTGGTACCCACTCCTATCGTGTATACTTTCACGTGAAAGGTCTTGGCAATCTCCATGGCGGTGGCAGGATCGATCAATCCGCCATTGTTGACCCCATCGGTCAGCAAAATCACCACTTTACTTTTGGCCTTGCTGCTCCTGAGCCGGTCCACACTGGTGGCCAGGCCCGAACCAATGGCTGTTCCATCCTCCAGCAACCCGTTGCGGATTTGGGAAATCTGGTTGATCAGCATGGCATGGTCGGTGGTCAAGGGACACTGGGTAAAGCTCTCTCCGGAAAAGATGACGATGCCGATCCGGTCATTGGGGCGTCCGTTGACAAAATTTTCAGCCACCTTTTTGGCCGCTTCCATCCGGTTAGGGGTAAAATCCTGTGAAGTCATGCTTCCGCTGATATCGATGCAGAGAATGATGTCTATTCCTTCCCCTTCGGTGCGTTGTTCTTCAAACTGCACCTGGGGTCTGGCCAGGGCCACAATGATACAACTCAGGGCAAGCAGCCTGAGGATGAAAGGGGTATTTTGAAAAGTATTCTTCCAGGACCTGGCCCTGGACAATCCCCGGGTAGTGGAAATCTTGAAGGTGGCCGTCTGTTTCTTTTTCTTTCGGACCTTCCAGTAGATCATCAAAGGGATGAGTGCGAATAGCAAAAAGAAAAGCGGTTGCCCAAAGGTGATATTTTGAAAATAATCAAACAGCATCGCCCGGTTTTTTGCTCAGTTTCTGATGAATGTCATTTATTAAATCCCTAGCCGCCTGGAGGCAGGAATCGTTGTCTTCCTTGGGGGGAAGGAACTTCGCGAATTTTACGGCATTGCTCATCGTCAGGCTGCCGGCATAATGTTGCAGGATCACCTGGTCCAAATCATATTCCTTCAAATCCAGCAGTAGCTCCTCGCTGGTAAGGTGCATCTTATAGGCACCGGTCTTTCGGGACCAGTATCGCTTGAATATTTCTCCCAGCCGGAAATGAAATTCTTTTTCCTGGTGATTTTCAGGCAAATGCTCTTCCTGGAGTTTTGTGAGCAACTGCATGGCTTCCTCATAGGGGCTGAGCCTGGACTGGAAGATGTCACCGGTTTGCCGTTTCTTTTTGAAAAACCGGACCAGGAACCAGATCCAGAATGCCAGCAGCAGGGCTCCTACCCCGGCCAGGGCCCACCACCACCAGGGCCACTTGCGATCCACCGCAATGATGGATTTGATGTCATGAAAAGTCTTTACACTGTCCAGTGGCGCAAAGGCTACTTCCATGGGAATGGAATCGGTCAGCACAGTAAAAGAACTGTCCCCGGATTGCGGATTGAAATTAAAGGGAAGGGAGGGAATGCTGTACTGGCCGGAATCAAAACTCGTCAGGGTAAGTTGCTGGGTAAATTTCCAGGTTCCGTTCGCATACGACGAGTCGATCTTATCCTGCTTTACCAGCCGGAAGTGCCCCAGGGAATCCGGCACATTGAACCAGGACAGCCGGTAAGTATTGTCCGGCATGGTGACGGAAACCTGGTAGCGAAACTGATCCCCGATCACGATTTGGTTTCTGTCGACTGAAGCTTTCACCACAGGCTGCTGGGCCATGAGGAAACCTGATTGCAGGAAACATCCTGCCGAAAGGAAAATCTTCACGCTCCAATGATAATACCGGGATAGCTTCACGTTCTTAACTGACACTTTATTTTCTTCTTAAAAAAAACTGTTGCAGGATCTTCACATAATCCTCATCGGTTCTCAGATGCAATAGATCGGCGCCGGAGCGGTTAAAAATAGTTTTGCACGCCTCGGTCTGCTTCACAAAATTCTGCTGGTAGGCATGACGCACGAGCACATCCGAGGTATCTATCCACTGGATATCTCCGGTTTCAGGATCTTCCACCTCCAGCAGCCCCACAATGGGTAGCTGCATATCCATCCGGTCATAGATCTTCAGTCCGATCATGTCATGGCGGCTAGCAGCTACCCTCAGCTTGTCCTCATAATTGTCATCCAGGAAATCACTCATCACAAAGCCTATGCTGCGGTGGCGGTTGTATTTGGAAAACAGCTTCAGCGCCTCGCTGATATTGGTACCGGCTTCCCTGGGCTGGGCGGTAAGGAGTTCCCTCACCACATACAGGGCATGCCGCTTTCCCTTTTTGGGAGGGATATATTTTTCAATCTTGTCACTGAAAAATATGACCCCCACCTTATCGTCATTATTGATGGCACTAAAGGTGAGCACCGATCCGATTTCGGTAATCAGGTCGCGTTTGGATGCCCGAACGGTGCCGAAGAGCGAACTGGCGCTCACATCCACCAGGAGCATGACGGTAAGTTCCCTTTCCTCTTCAAATACTTTGGTGAAGGGATGGGAGAACCGGGCGCTTACATTCCAGTCGATGAACCGGATGTCATCTCCGTGGGTATATTCCCTCACCTCCCGGAAACTCATCCCTTTTCCTTTGAAGGCAGAATGGTATTCCCCGGTGAACAGGTGGGTGGTGATCTTCTTGCTGATGATCTCCAGCTCCTTGACTTTTTTTACTATTTCTGCGGTTGTAAGCAAATAGATTTTTTTAACAATGCATCGGGATTAAAAAAGCGTTCAACAGGGGAATGGACCCTTCGGATCCCAACCCTTTAGGGTACGTTGACCACTTTAAGAATTTCGGTAATGACCATTTCTATATCCACATTTTCAGCTTCGGCTTCATAGGTAAGCCCGATTCTGTGGCGAAGTACATCCTTACAAATATTGCGGACATCCTCCGGTATCACATATCCCCTCTTATTGAGGTAGGCATATGCCTTGGCTGCCAGTGCCAGGTTGATGCTGGCCCTGGGCGAGCCCCCGAATGCGATCAAAGGCTTGATCTTGCTCAGGTTATATTGTTCCGAATACCGGCTGGCAAAGACAATATCGATAATGTATTGCTCTACCTTTTCATCCATATACACCTGGCGTACCAGCTCACGGGCATTCAGGATTTCATAGGTGGAGACTACCGGGTTGATCGCCGGCTGCTTTA
>JAJXYG010000149.1 GCA_021780705.1 Bacteroidota bacterium | reverse complement strand
CACACTACCAGGTGGTTATTTTCCTGGATACCCGACCGGACTCCCTGCCCGAACG
Organism: Bacteroidota bacterium; assembly: GCA_021780705.1. Classification (GTDB taxonomy): domain Bacteria; phylum Bacteroidota; class Bacteroidia; order Chitinophagales; family Chitinophagaceae; genus Ginsengibacter. The sequence continues at coordinate 8,153 of JAJXYG010000149.1, read as the reverse complement.
GGAGGCCTTCCGAAATTATATGGAACATGGCGGAGCCTGGATGGGTTTTCATTTTGCAGCTTTTGCCCTGACCCCCTCGGCCTACCCACAGAACTGGGACTGGTACCACGAGGAGTTTTTGGGATCAGGGCAATACGTGAGCAATACCTGGAGACCTGTCCCTGCAATTTTGAAGGTGGAAGATCCGGACCATCCGGCCACAAAAGGACTGCCGTTGAAATTCAAATCTGCGCCCAACGAGTGGTACCGCTGGGAAAATGACCTCCGGAAAAATCCTTCCATAAAGATCCTGCTCTCCATTGACTCCTCCAGTTTTCCTTTGGGTACCGGACCCAAACCTTCAGAAATATGGCATAGCGGATATTACCCGGTGGTATGGACCAACATTCATTACCGGATGATCTATTTTAACATGGGTCATAATGATATGGACTACGAACACCGGTATGACAATACCAACCGGACCCTTTCCCATACTTTTGATGATACCCTGCAGGACCGGCTGATTATAAATTCACTGCTTTGGCTGGGCTTAAAAAATCACCGGAAAAACTAAACACCTGTAGATATTCAGCTCGGGGTACTTTGAAAAATCAGTCAGGGGAATTATTATCTTATCTTTTAGGGATTTCCTTTCTGTTTAGGTAGCCATTAAACCACTAAATTTGTCCCATGCCAAGGATCTTTAATCAATTGAAAGCATCCTTTGCGCTGGCCAAAGCCAGCCTCACAGCGACATTCCGAAGCCCCACCTCGGTAGTTTTTTCTATTTTATTCCCGGTAATTTTTATCGTGGTATTCGGTTCCATGGTAGATAATACAGCGATACACCTTAAAATAGCGCTCCATCCCAAAGGGGATACAACCAATGTGATTTACAGGGCAATTTCCCGGATCAAAGCAATTTCGATCGATAATTCCCTCTCCCCTTCCGGGGAAGCCAATGCCCTGAAGAAGGCCAGGTTGACAGCAATTCTGGATATCAGACAGGACACCAGTCAGACCCCTTCTCCCCATTACACCATTGAAATTGCGACCAGTTCCGCATCCAAAGCAGAAGCGCAATTACTTGAAACCCTGCTGAATAATACATTATCCTCAATGAACCGGGAAATGTTTCCCGCCAACCGGAGCCTTGCTTCCATTGAAACCCGCCAACTGCCTGGCCGGCTATATCGACAAATCGATTTTATTCTACCCGGGCAACTTGGCTTTTCCTTATTGATGGCTGGGGTATTTGGTTCTGCTTTCCTGCTGTTCAGCCTGAGAAAGAACCTGGTATTGAAGCGACTTTCCGTTGCCCCAGTTACACGTACCTACCTCATCCTGGGTGAAATGCTGAGCCGGCTTTTCTTTCACATGATCAGCTTCCTGATCCTCATCGCACTGGGTTACTACGCGTTTCATTTCACCCTTGCCAACGGCATATGGACCTTTTTGGAAATGTTGGCCTTTTCCCTTCTGGGATTGTTTATCTTTATGGGAGTAGGCTTTATCATTAGCGGGGTAGTGGAAAATGAAAGTGCTATTGCTCCCATAGCCAATACCGTTACCCTTCCGCAGATCCTGCTTTGCGGCCTGTTTTTCCCGATAGAAAATTATCCTCACTGGTTGCAGGCTTTCTGTCATATCCTTCCGCTTACCTACTTTGTGGATGGGCTTCGAAAAATCGCCTTTGAGGGGGCTCATATCTGGCAAATACCTCATGAGGTAGCGGGGCTGGGTGTCTGGGCAGTCCTGATCGGATTTGTCTGCGTAAAGGCCTTCAAATGGGAGTAAACTGGTTACCCCACCTTCTTACTTACTTACCTACCTACTGACTTAACTGTCGGGAGCTATCACAAAAAAAGTACCTCATCCGCTAACAGGGAATGAGGTAACTTCTTCTTTATTTGATTTTAGGATAATCCCGGGGGATTATTCGCTTATTTTAATTTTTTCACCACGAGGACCTGGAAACTACCCGGAATCATGGGGGGACGTCTTTGCCCCGGAGCCGGGGTGCCAAAATTAGCGGTCGGGAGGTAGACCGTATGGGTCATGAGATCCACGGTCATGGTCCGGGCTCCTCTTTTTGTAGGCACATTTTCCAGAACCTTATACTGATTTGCAGAAAGTTCCTGAATCACGGTAAGAGTGCCCTCTCCATTGGAAGAATACACATATTTAAGCTCCGGATCAAACCCCGTCCCATCGCAACCCTGCCCGGTGGCGGGAGTACTAATGACTTTTCCGGTTTCGGCATCAAGGACGATCAGCATCTTGTTTTCACAACCGGCAAACAGGCGATGGGTCTTTCGGTCAATTGACAGACCAGAGGGTGATTCACCCGGTGCAATGGACCAGGTGCGTTCCACCTTCATCGTCTTTATGTTAATTTCACTTATTGAGCTCTTGTCTTCAATATTGACAAAGACTTTCCCTTTCCCGTCACTCACTGCGGTTTCCGGTTTTCCACTCAAAGGGATGGTGGCCACCACCTTATCGGTCTGGGGATCAATGACGGAAAGGCTGTGGCTCCTGCCATTGCAGGTAATGATCTTTTTTGAATAATCCTCATAGAAGATGGCATCGGGATTTTCCCCGGTGGCTACCTGACCCAGCACCTGGTCGGTATTGAGATTGAATACGGTGACCGTATTCAGTTGCCCGTTGCTGGTAAATCCCTTGTGAAGCGCATTGTCGAAGGCGATCCCATGGACCCCCGTAGTATTGGGAATCACCCCGAGGGAGTCCCCTGAATTTTTATCCAGAATAATTACCTGGGTGCCATGGGACACATACAGCCTGTTTGCATTCACGGCAATATAGTCCCACCAGCCATTGCTGGCAATATGAAAGGTGTCAGTGACCCGGTATCCGGATGACTGGCAAAAAGAGTTCCCCTGGAGCAGCAACACCAGGGAAAAGGCAATTACAATTTTTTTCATGATTTGATATTTTCTGATGATGGGTGTCAAACCTAATGAGGGATTCTGTGGACAATTTGAAGTGCCCTTCCTTTCTTCAGATCCACGCAAAGGTAGTGGCTCCCGAGGGAATCCAAACCTGCCAGTTTTAATTCCCCTCAGCAATCCATTCTTGCGATGCCACGTTCTTTGAACGTGGTCGTTCACTGGATCAAGGGTTGCCTTGCGCTTTACCATGAAACTGGATCCCCCGGGCTTCCGGACCGGCAAGAATCACTATGGCAGCCATTACCAGTACGGAGCCTGCCAGTATTTCCATGGAGGTCGCATAGCTCATACTCTGGGCCAGCACTGCCTCCACATAAGCAATAGAGGAAGCAATCAGTACACCGAGTTGGTAGGCAAAGCCCGGAAAGAACCCCCGAAGGCTACCCGGAGAAAGTTCATTGATGTGGGCAGGAATAATTCCCCAGGCTCCCTGGACCATGAATTGCATTCCGAATGCCCCTGCCGCAATCCAGAAAATCTTTCCCGCCAGCAGCCATAAGGGTATCAGCAGGATGGCAAGGACGACGGCAGCCGCCATCATTTTCTTTCTTCCCCACTTGTCAGACAAATATCCAAATAATAGCCCCCCTGCAATGGCTCCCACCATGGATATCATGGTGATGAGGGCAGTGGTATGCGGGTTGTAGTGGCGTTGCTGCTGCAGAAAGGTGGGATAGAGATCCTGGGTACCGTGAGAAATAAGGTTCATCGACGACATCAGCAGGACCAGGTAGAGAAATAATTTCCAGTTTTTGACAACCGCCATTCGGTACTCCTTCCAGTCGCGGGTCCGGGTAGCCTTCCAGGCTTCGGTTTCCTTGACTTTGGCGCGGATAAACAGGGTGAGCAGGGCGGGCAATCCTCCCACAAAAAACATGACCCTCCAGCCATATTGGGGAAAGACCGAATAGTAGGCCGCCGCTGCCAGCAGAAACCCAAAGGCGTATCCCTCCTGCAATATCCCGGAAAGAAACCCCCGCCTTTTGGCAGGTACGGACTCCATGACCAGGGATGCACCCACTCCCCACTCTCCTCCCATCCCAATTCCATACAATAAACGAAGTACCAGGAAGATGGCATAATTGGGCGCTAGACCGGAGAGCACTTCCACTACAGAATAAAAGATGATATTGATCATCAGGGGCCGCTTTCTGCCGTACTTGTCTGCCATCAGCCCGAAAATGAAAGCCCCCACGGGGCGCATGGCGAGACTTGCCGTCAGGGTCAGTGCGATTTCCGGAATAGTTTTGTGAAAATCCTTGGCCACCGTGCCCAGCGCAAAGGTCAGAATGAAAAAATCAAATGCATCCAGCGTCCAACCCAGAAATCCCGCCCATACGGCATTTCTCTGGTCTTTTTTGGTAAACGGGGTACTTTCCACAGTACTCTTCGGATCGGTATGATTCATAAATCGCCCTTAATGATGAATGTTGTGATGTACTGCAATCGTAGGAACCACCTATGGGGAATCCCGGTTTTTCCTGTGTTAAATGTATACATAATAATCCATTATACCTTTTGAAGGCGACAGGCCGCCACTGCATTTCCTGCATTTCAGAACTGCCCTTTTCTCCTATGGGTTTTGCCTGGCAGGAAATGGGTCAATCTCTTTCAGGATTTGTTACAGGTGGCCATTTTTTTCAAGATGGTGTGTTTGTCCGGTGAAGTTCTTGCCAGCAGGTAGGCTTTTTGGAGATATGCCCGGGCTTTTTCCTGATCCACTTTCAGATAAAGCGTACCCAGCAGTGTAAAATAGTAGTGATTGTCAGTTAGCTCCAGTTTTTCTGCTACTGCAATGGCTTCCCCGGGGCCTTTAACTTTAAACAAGGCAAAGGTACGGTTGAGCGCCGCTACCGGAGAATACTGAATTTGCAGTAGCTGGTCAAAAAGTGACAGGATATTCTCCCATTTCTGAGGGGTGTCTTCCTTAATAGTATGCCAATAGGCAATTGCTGCTTCCAGGTGATAGGTTGAGAGGGAGGAACCTGTCGAAGCCGCCCTAAGGTGAAATGCACCCCGGGCAATCAGCACCTGATCCCAAAGGGATTCATCCTGATCGTCGTAAAGGACGATTTCCCGGTTACCCGCCCTTCGGGCCGGAAACCGGGAGGCCTGAAAGTACATCAAAGCCATCAGCGCATCTACCCTGGGCTGATGGGTCTGTTTATTTTCCAGAAGTAACGCGGTGAGCCGGATGGCTTCCATGCAAAAATCTTCACGGAGGACCGAGTCCTGGCATTCCGAATAGTATCCCTCACTAAAAAGAAGATAGATCGTGGTCAGCACGGCATCCAGCCTTTTTTCAATTTCGCTATCCGGAGGCATTTCTATATCAGCCTTTATCCGCCTGAGTGTATCCTTTGCCCTGAATAGTCTCTTGTTGATGACCTCCCTGGAGGTCAGAAAGGCGGTGGCGATCTCGTCAATACCAAATCCGCATAAGATTTTTAGCGCCAGTCCCACCTGGGATTCTGAAGATATGGATGGATGGCAGATGGCAAATAGCATCTGTAGCTCACTGTCCCTAATGTGTTGATCCGAGGTATCAATATCCATATCCTGCCTTTCAGAATTCAGGTATTGCAGCGCGGGGGAAATTTTTTCCAAAAAGAGCGTATTTCGTTTCAGATAATTTCTAGCCTGGTTTTTTGCCACTACATACAGCCAGGCTACCGGATCGGGTGGCACCCCTTTATAGGTCCAGGTTTCCAAAGCCTTCAGGAAGGTGTCATGAGTAATGTCCTCTGCTACCTGCAGGAATTCTATTCCAAAGCATTTGCAGAGCACAGAAGTAATCTTCCTGCTTTCGTTTCTAAACAAATGCGGTATTAACTGTGCTTGTGACATCGGGGATCAAATACTCCTTTTTTACACAGGCGCCCCCCTGAAGGGAAATGCCCAAATGGATCAGGTACTAATGGGTAGCGATCTTTCTCACTTCCACCGTATTGCCTTCACCCTGAAGTACCGGACAACCTTTCGCAAATTCGGCAGCCTCCTCCACCGACTCCGCCTTCACTACAATCAGTCCGCCTATGGTTTCCTTGATATCTCCAAAAGGGCCATTGGTTATCATCTTGTTTGATTTCACCACCTTCGCGTCGGCAAAAAGCAGCCCTGTTCCGGATACATATTTCTCTTTGGCTTTTATGCCTGCAATCCAATCCATGGTTTGCTGCATCCAAATTTGTATCTGCTCGGGAGAGGCAATCTTCAGGCCATCTTCGTGTCTCATAATAAGTGCATATTCATCCATTTTCTAATTTTTTTTACGGGTGAAAAAATGGTTTACCTCTATTATACAATTGGAAGAGGCCAAATGGGACATTAGAATAAAATTAGCTCGTTTTTAGAAAGGGGCTAAACCGACCCATCCTCTGATATTTTCAAAATATCCTTTACCTCCAGGGTGGAGGAACCATAACCGACACGCACTACCTGAATCATCGCTTTACCCAATTGGGAAAGGGTGCATACCTGGTTAGGAGCAATCTTTTTGATCATGGGGGTGAGCCAGCCCAGGTAATGATATACCTTAAGGATGTTTTTTTGTCCTTTGGTAGGGACTAAAATTCCCGGTCTGAAATTATACACCTTCTTAAATGGAAGCTTCATCAGGTCGTTTTCAGTCTTCCCCTTCACCCTTGCCCACATCAACTTCCCATTTTCTGAACTGTCGGTACCCGCTCCGGAAATATAGCAAAAGGTCATGGATGGATTTTCCTTTACCAACACCCCCGCCACATGCAGGGTCAGTTCATGGGTAAGTTCGTAATAGGGTGCTTCTTTCATCCCGACCGAGGATACTCCCAGGCAGAAAAAGCAGGCATCATAACCACGTACCTGGGCTACCAGCGGCCTTATATCCATGAAGTCAGCATGCAGGATTTCCCGCAATTTGGGATGGGTAATGCCACTGGGGCGCCGGTTAATAATCAACACTTCGCTGACGTGGGGGTTGCCCAACGCTTCAAGCAAAACTCCTTCTCCCACCATTCCGGTGGCACCGGTGAGTATCAACCGGAAGGGCACATCTGGTAATTCTGACATAATTCTTTATTGGCCTGCCTCTCCAAAAGTTAGAGGTAAGGGCGATGAAAGATTGGGTTTACTTTTTTTTTGATTTTTCAAAGACGGGGGATCAAGCACCCAAATGTACGCAGATACCTGAGGCCAAAAAGGCCATAAATTAAAAAAGCGCAGCCACTAAAGCTGCGCCTCATGTAATCACACCAATTATCAGCACACAAAGATTTGATCTTCAATACCTAGCCCGCATCACCCTGATCCCACTTTTTCTTTCAGCCCCCACTTCTGATAATATTAGATGGTGCCTTTCAAAATCCTATGCCAGTATAACCAGGGCAGTATATATTTCTTCAGTATCCACATAGTCCACCTGGGTTTACTCTGGTCAAAAGGAAATGTCTCCATGGGTTTATTATCGTAATCAAATTCAGCCAATATCAATTTTCCATATCCTACCACGATCGGACAGCTTCCATACCCATTATATTTGGCTGTCATGGTTTCCCCTTTCATTAATTCCAGCAGGTTCTTCACCAGTACCGGTGCCTGCTTTCTCACCGCAGCTCCCGTCTTCGGATTGGGAGTACCGGCTGCATCACCGATTCCGAAAATATTCTTGTATTTATTGTGTTGCAGGCTGTATTTGTCCACATCCAGCCAACCTGCTTCATTGGCCAAAGGGCTCTTCTTAATAAATTCAGGCGCACTTTGTGGCGGAGTCACATGGATCATGTCAAAGTGCTTCTTCACCAGGGATACATTTCCCTGTTCATCTGTGAATTTAAAGGTGGCCGTTTTCTCCGGTCCATTAATTTCTACCAGGTCATGGTGGAAATTGAGCAGGATTCCATATTTGTCAACCACTTTCTGTAATTGTACTGCATATTTCTTGATCCCAAAAATCACGGTTCCTGCATTGGTGAAGTCCACCGTCACCTTACCCTGCAGGCCATGACGACGGAAATAATCGGCAGCGAGGTACATGATTTTTTGAGGAGCTCCTCCGCATTTGATTGTAGTAGACGGACTTGTAAACAGGGCAGTCATTCCCGGTTTCATGCTCTTAATACATTCATAAGTATACGGAGCATACTTGAAGGAATAATTACTGGTCACTCCATGTTTCCCGATGGTTTCAGGAAACCCCTGTACTGCATCCCAGTTCAA
>JAJXYG010000195.1 GCA_021780705.1 Bacteroidota bacterium | reverse complement strand
ATTTTTGAAAAAATCCAGGTTTCGCAGGAACATCTCTATTCCTTACCCAATAAATTTTTTGACTATATCCACGCGGGAATTCCGGTACTTTCTTCCAGGGCAGTGGAAATTGAAAGGCTTATCCAAAGTTATGGAATAGGTGATTTCATTGATTCATTTGATCCCAGAGTCATAGCGGAAAAAATCCAGGAAATTGGTGCCAACACCTCTCAGTACGAAATCTGGAAATCCCACACCCTAAAAGCCGCCCTGGAACTCAATTGGGAAAACGAGCAGAAGACACTCGTGGATTTCATGCAACAACTTTCCTGACAGGTGGGCCCCCGTTCCGCTACCCGAGGGTTGTCGCTTCAAGCTTTCTGAGCATGGCCTCGTGGACCCGTCTCCACTGGATATACTGCGGGGTTTGACTGACGGTATGGTTATGCCAGATGCTGACAAAAGTACCACCGGCAGCGTGCACCATTTCAATCAGTTGGGTGACGGCAAGGATGGCCTGATCCGGATCGGGAGGGGATTTTTCCAGGAAGTTACCTTCCATGAAGGTAACCGGATACACCTTCAAGGGGGTGATGGATTCTGACGACAGGTCATAAAAAAGGAACGGATGGGAAGTGCCCGCCCTGAAGCCGGCAACGTAGGGAAAGCCCATAGAATATTCTTCCTGGATGCCAGCATCAATCAATTTCAGATAGGTATTGGGAAGGGTAAATTTCAGGAAATGTTGTCGGCTGTATTTGATATTTGAACCGGATAGGGATTCGAGTCTTTGTTTTTCCCAAAATATTCTTTGCGGTTCCTCGCTACTGCAATAAGACGGGTGAATCCCGATCTGACTGAAGTGGCTCATGTGGTTGACAAGTTGCTTCATAGTCCCTGACCCGATATCCAGGTTACGGTCCTGGGCAGAGCGGTCTCCCACGAGAAAGAAAAAGATACTGCGAAGCCCACTTTGAGAAATAGCCTCCCGGAGATAGGTATAGGTATCCCATGGATCTGGTTTTTGGAATACGATCGTTTGAATCCTTTGGGCCAGGTTTTGGAAATTCAATTCCCAAAAATCCCTTAAGGCACTGCCCAGTTGTCTGAAAATGCCTCTGCCTCTGAATTTGTAGGCCACGTCGACATCATAGGTCAGAATTGCATTGAACTGAGGTTTCTTAAAAGTCAGTTCAGGATACCTGCGACCCAGGGCATCCCCGAAATAAATGATCCACTGGTCTACCACCGGGATTTCCAAAAAGCCATTTTGATAGGCAATGCTTTCTTTTGGGTTGAACCTGCCGTGCAAGTCGAGAGGAGAAGGCAGGTATTCCTCGTACCTGGAGACCATATAGAAGGTAGCAGCAAAAAGATCAAATTCCAGGTCTGTGGAGGTTGGGGTAGGAAACAATACCGGAAGGGGACCGATATGCCCCACGGGTACCTCTTTGGTTTGAATGGTGTCCTCCCAGAGCAGGTCCGCTGACCGGACAAAGTAGGCACCAGATTTCCTTTCGGGGCCATATTCCAACCTGGCTCCCGGATGTTGCTCAAATTCCCCCAAATCAGTAGTGAGAGTATAGGAGACACCCAGGTGCTGGCCCAAGATAAGGTCAAAGACGTATTGACATCGGCGGGAAAAGGCAGGGAGGTAGACTAACAGCATGAGAAATTACCTTTTGGGGTGTTGGGACCTGGCCATTCCCCATAAATGGACGACAAAAATTAGGTATTATATCTGAAGTAAAGTTGGACAAATTCGACCGGATTCCCAAACTTTGCAAATCTATTACCCGCGAATCTCCGGGGTATGATGGTGACAGCCAGGTTACCGGTCGCGTATACCCTTGCAGCCAGTAGGAAGCCAAACCGAAACAGAAAATCCTTAAATATCTGTCTCGCATTAGCCGATCTCACATGAGAAAATAGTAACATTGCGTATAATTTGGCAAAATGACTGAGGCGCAACCCGAATTGACAGAATATGATGATTCTGCCGCAGGCAGACCTACCTTACTTACAGTATTATGCATCCTTACCTTCGTAGGGAGTTCAATTGGAATACTGACCAATATCTATTCATATGCCCGAGCAAACCGGACTGCTTCTGAATACCAGGAGATCCGCCAGAAGGTCATCGGCAAGGATTCCCTTTCTGTCAAAGACACTGTGAAAGAAGGCACTGCAGTGCGCCGGAAATCTCCCTTTATGGAGCGGTTTGTTGAAGAGGCCGGCTCTCTGATGACTGTCCAGAAAATCCATGAAAAAGCAATTGGCTCAATCATTTCTTACCTTTTCACCCTGATTGGCGCGATCCTCATGTGGAACCTGCTCAGGACCGGATTTTATCTCTACATTGCCGGCATTGTAATCGATGTGGGGATTCCCCTGATTCTCTTTCACGGGAATCATTCCGCATTCCCGCTTTCCTTTATTTCGCTGTTCTTTGGGCTACTTTTTATTATACTTTACGCATTGAATATCAGTAGTTTGCGTAAGTAAATATCCCAACCTCGGCAATCAACTGATTTTTATCTTTTTTTTGGTTTCAAAGGAGGCAGGTGTGTATTAAATTGAAATTTAATTATTACCTTTGCAGCCATTATAAATTTATAAAGAGTAAAATGTCTTATTTAACAGCAGAAAAGAAAGCAGAAACTTACGCAGCTTTTGGTAAAGGAGCGACCGATACCGGCTCTATTGAGGCACAGGTTGCCTTGCTCACCGAGCGGATCAATCACATCTCATCCCATCTGAAACTTAACAAAAAAGACTTCAGTTCCCAAAGAGGTTTAATGCAAATGGTTGGGAAAAGGAAAAGCCTTTTAACGTATCTTAGCAAGCGTGACCTCAATGGTTATCGTGCTTTGATTGAAAAGTTAGGACTCCGCAAATAATTATTACCAATTAATAATATTGAAAGCTATTCCCAACTGAACTTACGGTTGGGAATACTTTTTTACAAAGTTTAAGAACTAAAATATGACTCCGAATCCCATTTCTGTAACTTTTGACCAGGGCGATGGCCGGATGGTCACTATTGAAACCGGAAAATTGGCCAGACAGGCAGATGGTGCGGTTACTGTGAAGGCTGGCGATTGTGTAATACTTGCTACCGTAGTGGCTTCAAAAGAACCCAAGGAAGGGCAGTCCTTTTTCCCCCTTACAGTGGACTACCAGGAAAAATTTGCTTCCGCCGGACGCATTCCGGGTTCGTTCTTCAAAAGAGAAGCCAGGTTGAATGATTATGAAATTCTCACTTCAAGATTGATAGACCGGGCCTTAAGACCCCTTTTTCCCGAAGATTATTTATGTGATGTCCAGGTACTGGTTACCCTGGTGTCCAGCGATCCCGAGATCATGCCAGATTCCATGGCCTGTCTGGCAGCCTCTGCTGCACTGGCCGTTTCTGATATCCCCATCCAGGAGATCATTTCAGAAGTGAGGATCGGTAAGGTAAATGGTGAAATGGTGGTAAATCCGGTGCGGTCCCAGCTCGAAGAAGCAGAAATGGATTTTATCATTGCTGCCACTGATCGCAACATCATGATGGTGGAAGGTGAGGCCAAACAATGCCAGGAAGAGGACCTGATCAAGGCAATCGAAACGGCTCATGCCGCCATTAAGATTCAGGTGAAGGCCCAGCAGGAACTGCGGGAAAAGGCAGGAGCCAAGCCTAAAAGGGAATATACAAAACCCTATCGCAATGAGGAATTGAATGAGAAGATCACGAGTTTTTCCAAGGATAAAATCTATACGATTGCTTCTACTCCTTCAACCAAGTCCGAGAGAAGTGAAGCGTTTGAGAACCTGGTCAAGGAACTGGAAGCACACCTAGGGGAGGACCTCCCGGATGAAGACAAAGGCTTGATCAAATATTATTTCGGAGAACTGCAGTACCATGTGGTACGGGATGTCATACTGACCAGGCATCAAAGATTGGATGGAAGGGGACTTGAAGACATACGCCCCCTTTCCATGGAAGTGAGTTATTTACCTTCTCCCCATGGATCCGCCCTCTTTACCAGAGGGGAAACCCAATCCCTGACTACAGTCACCCTGGGCACCCCGCTGGATGAACTTCTGGTGGAAAGTGCTGCCACAAGCGACTATTCTAAATTCATACTTCACTATAATTTCCCTCCATTCTCCACCGGCGAAGTCAAAATGATGCGCGGGGTGGGCCGCCGGGAAGTCGGTCACGGTAACCTGGCCCTTCGTTCCCTGAGGCAAATCATGCCAGGGGGAGATTATCCCTATACGGTGAGGGTGGTAAGTGACATTCTCGAAAGTAATGGATCTTCCTCAATGGCCACCGTATGTGCGGGTTCCCTGGCTTTGATGGACGCGGGAGTCCCCTTTAAAAAGCATGTAAGTGGAGTAGCTATGGGGCTCATCTCAAGAAATGGTGAATTTGCCGTATTAACCGACATTTTGGGGGATGAGGACCACCTTGGTGACATGGATTTTAAAGTGACCGGTACAAGGGAAGGAATATGTGGGGTTCAGATGGATATCAAAGTAGATGGCCTCAGCATGGATATCATGCGTAAGGCGCTGGATCAGGCTAAAAGAGGCCGTTTACATATTTTGGATGCCATGTATCAGTGCATGCCGGAACACAGACCGGATGTGAAACCCAATGCACCCAGAATGGAAAAATTGATCATTGATTCTGAATTTATTGGTGCCGTAATCGGACCGGGTGGAAAAGTAATTCAGGAAATCCAGAAATCTACCGGTGCTACCATCAATATCACCGAGGTAGGCAATACTGGAGAAGTGAGCATCTTCTCCGCGGATAAAGAAAGCCTGGATAAGGCAGTGGCATGGGTAAACAGCATTGTGGCCGTGCCGGAAGTGGGAGATGTATATGAAGGTACCGTAAAGGGAATTAAGGAATTTGGTGCCTTTGTAGAGTTCATGCCGGGTAAACAGGGATTGTTGCATATCTCTGAAATTATGTGGAAGCGCCTGGAGAACATGGATAATATTTTCAAGGAAGGCGATAAGGTGAAAGTCAAACTGATTGGAATCGATGCCAAGACCGGCAAATTCAAATTGAGCAGGAAGGCATTGATGCCCAAGCCGGAATCCAACCAATCGGGTCCTTCCCGCCCACCACACGGAAATCAATAATGATTTTTTGTATATAATTGAAAATCAGGCTTGTAGTAATCTGCAGCCTTTTTTTTTTATGAGTAATTTTATTAAAGTAGACCTGACGCTGCGTTCTGCCCAGGAGTTGGACATTACTACGGCCATATTGGCGGATCATGATTTCTATGCCTTTGAGCAGGAAGAGAATCATTTAAGGGGGTATATCCGGGAATCTGATTTTGATGAGATCAAACTGAATTCCATTCTTCCCTTTCCCTGCCCCTTTACCGTGGAACTCTTGGGTGAAAGAAACTGGAATGAGGAATGGGAAAAGGGCATGAAGCCGGTACGAATTCATGATTTTGCAGGTATCAGAACCGCCTTTCAGCCACCCCTGGAGGAAGTACGCCATGAAATCATAATCACTCCAAAGATGAGTTTTGGTACAGGCCATCATCCCTCCACCAGCCTGATGATTGCACAAATGGAACGGGTTGATTTCAGGGGGAAATCCGTGATTGATTTTGGAACGGGCACGGCGATTTTGGCCATTTTGGCGAGTAAGTTGGGGGCGAGCCCTATTTGGGCCATTGACAATGATCCCTGGAGTCTGGTGAATGCAGAGGAAAATATCAAGGTAAACCATACTGAAGGAATTTTGCTAGAAAAGTGCGATAATATAAAAGGTCGTGAGTCCGTTGATATAGTGCTGGCCAACCTGAATCTGAATATTATTGAAATTCATAGTGAGGATATGGGTGCCAGGGTGAAATCCGGGGGAAAATTGATTCTGAGCGGATTTTTGCAGGAGGATACACCGGGGCTTTTGGAAACCTTTCACGGATTGGGTTTTTTTCAAAATACCTCTCGTGGGGAAGGGCAGTGGTCCTCTTTGTTGCTGACCAAGGAATAGCGGATTTTGTAAATTATTAGGTTGGTTTCATACAATTTAACCTTATATTTGTTTTCCTGCCCGGGGGCATAACACATTATGAAAGAACTACTCTTGATCATAACTGCTTATTTAATCGGCTCCATACCCACGGCGTTGATTATAAGCAGAAAATTCTTTGGCATAGATATCAGGGAATATGGAAGCGGCAATATGGGCGCAACCAATACCTTCCGTGTGCTGGGGCCAAAATTTGGTACCATAGTTATGGCCGGAGATATGCTAAAGGGGATATTGAGTGTAGCACTTTATAATCTATTGCCCTATTACCTGACCAATGAACTGGACCGAACCAACCTGATGATTGGACTCGGCCTGGCAGCAGTAGCTGGGCATATTTATCCTATATGGGCCCAGTTCCGAGGCGGTAAGGGCGTAGCGACACTTTTTGGAATGCTGCTTGCCATGCAGCCTGTAGTGGCCGTCAGTTGTGTAGGAGTATTTTTGCTGGTGTTATTTCTTACCCGCTATGTATCCTTAAGTTCCATTCTTGCCGGAGTAGCGCTTCCGATCTGCGTGCTTTGGATTTATAATGAACAGGAAGTATTTTACCGGGTTTTTGCGGTGGCCGTGGCGGCACTCATTGTCCTTACCCATCAAAAAAATATAAGCAGGCTCCTGAAAGGCAATGAAAGCAGGGTACCTATTCTGAAATACAGGGATAGAAAAAAAATGCGACGAAAAAGTTCCTGATCTTTTCACCATCTGGCCCAATAACTGGGCTTGTCTATTTTTCATGCCCCCTATATCTTGAAATACCTCCTGAAGGACCTTCCCAAATAAAAAATTCCCCTTTTGTTTAGATAAAATTCACGGTTTATTCTCTCAATCCCATTGAAATACCCTATTTATCTGGGGTTGAGACCCTATTCGAACCATGGTTTTGTTGGTTCGATGCAATATTTTTCGTAGTTTTGCACCTGTATTGGTATTTTCTGCACCCAGGTTTAACTAGAAATTTCCAACCCATGATTGACGGTAAAGCTGTGTTGATTTTTTAAATTTCTTAACCTTAAAATTTTTTCCCGCTTATGTCTCAAACTTTGTTTGAAAAGTTGCAATTACAGGACGAAAAAAATCTTCTCATTCAGGGGCTTCCTTCCACGATCGAAAAACAATTTTCCAAGCTGTCTTTTTCCAAGAATGTGACTCCCTTGCTGAGGAGCAGGAAAATAGATTTTGCACTCGTCTTTGCATTGAACTTAAAGCATTTAAACAAAATTCTTGAAGACGTTTGCCCGGCGATGAATCCTGAAGGAAAATTATGGATTGCATATCCCAAGGCATCTTCAAAAATTACAAGTGACCTTAATCGGGATTGTTCATGGAGCGTACTGATTGACATGGGATTTGAAACCAGCGACGTAGTTGAATTAGACTATGTCTGGAGCACCCAGCTTTTTACCAAATCTGATGTATGTGCCTGTAATGAGCCCTCATCCACCTCCAGTCTGGAGAAGGTAAAAACAGCCGCGGTGAGAAAGTTGGCCGAGGCTGCAAGTTTTTAGATTGCTTCTATACAGTTTTTTTCGCCTCCCGGTGCATCAAACAGGGTTGCGATATACCAAATATTATTTTAAGAAGGCAGATTTGATTTCCGTCATTTCTGCCTTTTGTATTTGGGGTTCCCTGCCCGACCTCAAGCTACCATAGAGTTTTTTCCTGTTCCATTTTCAAGATCCCTCGTGGGACCTGAATGAAAGCGGAACCAGGAGTTTGAGGCTCACATTTCTACCCATGTTGTAAATTCCGTGATACGGCCTGGGATCATTGGGATAGGGTTCCATATATTTTAACCGGCTCATATTGGACTGATAGGCCAGGTTCAGGAGATTGTCACCTGACACGATCACCGTGAGGAAGGTGTGACCCTTTTTATTGACCAGGTCTGTGCCGAATCCTGCATTGAATAGATGGTAGGATGGGGTGGGGGTTTCGGTTCCCCCCAGCAGATAAACCCTGTTTTGTGCTGCATAATATTCAAACTGGACCTTTACAAAGGCATTTCTCAGCACCGGGGATATTCTCTTGATATTGGCACGAAGCTCGGAAAAGGTATGTAAGGGTGGAATCTGGGGGAGATATTTGGCACTGTCAGATAATTTTCCACCTCCCGGAACCCCTTCGTTGACAGCATAGACCATAGATAGGGAATTTTCAAAGTGGAGCCAATCCCAGGGATGCGGATGAATGTCCACTGAAAGCTCTCCTCCGTACAGGTG
>JAJXYG010000003.1 GCA_021780705.1 Bacteroidota bacterium | reverse complement strand
GTGTGTCAATCAGTTTCTTTCTCATCCCCTTATGTCGGTACGTGTCTTCAAACTTTCGCATGGCTGCAAATTAAGAGGTTGTGCAAACATATCAAAGGTTGCACGAGAAATTTGCCGGATCCCCCACTCATTAGCCTCCCTTTTGGACAGCGAAAGCATGGAAGTACCCATTGGTTATGCTTCAAGAAGAAAGTTTGCCGGGGGTCTCCAGGTGATCCAGTTTGTTAATGGCGTCTTTATGGATCAATATCCGGATCAGTTGTATGACCGCGGTGATGGCAAAAATGGTTCCAATCACATAGTTGAGTATCTTTTGATTGGTATTGAGTTTTTCCACAATGAATTTGCCTCCAAAAATAAATACACAATTGCCCAAAAAAGTGCCTATGCCGATCCCGATAATATATAAATTATAGAAGGAGTTCTTGGGTTGAAGAATATTTTTAGTAAAAAGTATCGTGCTCCATCCAAACCAGAAAGGGAATTGCATGGGAGTGATAGAACTGAGTAACACGCCAAGAAGGTAGCGATTCATGTTGTTGTTGAAAATTACATTTTTGGTATGATGCTCATGGGTGGCAGCGATAAAGCTGCCGGCCGCAAGGGCCAGGACGATGACCAGGGTGATCCATTCCATCCATTTTAATAGATTCTTCTGTCTGCGTATCCAGTTGATACCTACCAGGGAAATCCGTACATAGATCATTTCCGTGGTCAGGGAACCCAGCGAAAAATAAATGGCATTTATAATGCTTTCCTGGACAGAGATTTGCATGGCAGCCACATTGAGGGTACCCAATGGAAGGGTGCCCAGGAAACTGACCAGTAATCCCCAGAAAAAAACTTTCGCCAGACCCATACGCAATGATTAGACCTTTTTTGCCAATACAGATAAAGTTACGTCAACGGTATTGCTTAAGACGGCACTTTCTTCACCAACCCCATAATCGAGGCGGTTGATTTCAAATTCACCGGTGAAAAGGTAATCGTTATTGACCTTTTCCACATGAAATGGGAAGGAAATTTGCTTGGTGATTCCGTGGAGGTTCAAATCCCCGGTGAAATAATAATATCCCTGGTCGGTCTTGTTGGTTTTTTCAATTTTAGTGGAGGTAAGGGTGATGGCAGGAAATTTGGCCACATCGAAATATTCATTGCCGCGAAGACTTTTGTCCCGGCTGTCACTGTCTGTATCAATTGTGGAAGGGTCTACGCTTACATCGAAATGACTGGAAGCCAGATCAGTAGTGAAAAAATAAATTACCCCTTTCAGGCCAGTGAGCTGGCCACCGGTCTTGATCCCGAAATTGCGGATGTTGAAATGAACCTTGCTGTCAGAATCCGATGGAATGTATTTTTGAGAGAAGGTATTTTGGGCAAGCAGGATAAAAAGGAAGGGTAAGATTTTTTTCATGAGTGGTGATTTCGAATGAGGCGCTAAGGTTATTATTTTTTACGGGATTATCCGGTCAGCTTCTTTAATTTTTTTATAATATTTTCTGGTTTGCATGATGAATCGATATCCTTTAAGGGTAGGCCAGTAAGGAATACCAGCCCGGTGGTTTTCCCGGCTGATTTCAAAAAGCACTTTCCAGTGTTTCAATATTTCCTTCCACGCATTCCAAAGGGTATATCCTGTGTCGTAAAAGTGATTGGGTTCCGCTCCACAACCGTTATATTCCAGTATCACATAGTCCTTGCCCTTTTTCAATCCATCAATGGACTGGCACATTATGTCATACCGGCCATAGAAAAAGTCATTTACCGAAATACTGATCTCATCCAGCAACCGGGTCAGCTCCTCATCAATTTCCTGCTTCAAATCAACGAAGAGGGCGCCACGATTATGATTGGCTGCATAACTCAGCATATATTTTTCTCCGCGGGCCAATACCCTCGACAGGTTATGTTCATGCCGTGCGATCAGTTCGTCCAACCGTTTGGATGCCTTGGGGTGACCTTGAATCAGTTCCCTGAGACTGCGGACCCCATCACCTACCACCTGCATGGGAATTTTCTGAAGGAACCCGGTAATGGTGCCTCTTGCAGCCCGGGGGTACCGGTAATAAAATAGACTTACTTCCAGGGGGTATTGGATAAATTCCTGAATGACATATTCCACCGGCATATGTTCGTGGTAATACCGGAGTGCTGCTTCATTATTAATCTTCCTGAAAAGGATCCCCTGGCCACCTACCTCTGGCTTCACAATAAGGGGAAAGGGTATGCGTGTATCCCGGAGCCTTCGTAGGATCTCTTCAAAGTATTCTGAAGCACTGACATTAAAATATCGGGGACATAAATGGGGCGGGAGGAGCTCATGCATCTCCTTTTTGGGCTCCCCCTCCATCCCCCCGAAGGTAAGTTTCGGGTTGCTGGGCGTAAAGAACCAGATGGAGCGAGATCTCAGGGCGTACCATACCCACACCGGTGTAATGGGTGCATATAATACTTTGAAGGGCCACTGTTCCCAATTTCTTATTTTTTGAAGCAGGGTCAATATTTTTACAGAGCGCAAAATTAAGTGGAAAACCCTTGAGCTAGCGTGTAATCATTAAAAAATGTTTGTTGTAATTTAGCCTATTAAAATTATCCAGGAATGCAGGTACCAATTATGGCTGAGCTGGCCGCTGAGAACCGGACCCCCGAAATACTTTTTTGGGTGGGTTGTGCCGGCAGTTTTGACCAAAGGGCCCAAAAAATCACCCGTGCTTTTGCCTATATTCTGGATAAAATCGGGATTTCATATGCCGTGCTGGGAAAAGAGGAGATGTGCACGGGAGATCCTGCCCGAAGGGCGGGTAATGAATTTATCTTCCAGATGATGGCCTATCAGAACATTCAGGTCCTGAATGGCTACCAAATACGCAAGATTGTCACCACCTGTCCCCACTGTTTCAATATTCTAAAGAATGAATATCAGGTTCTGGGGGGCAATTACGAGGTGGTCCATCATGCGGAATTTATCCAGGGGCTTATTTCTGAAGGTAAAATCAGGATGAAGGAATCCGGCGAGTTTAAAGGAAGGAAAATTACCTACCACGACAGTTGCTATCTGGGAAGGGCCAACGGGATCTATGAAGCGCCCAGGGAAGTGCTGGAGGCCTTTGATGGGGAACTGGTTGAAATGAAACGGTGCAGAAGCAATGGGATGTGTTGTGGAGCAGGAGGAGGTCAGATGTTTAAAGAGGAGGAAAAGGGAGGGACCCGGGTTAATGCCTTGAGAACCGAAGAGGCCCTTCAGACCGGGGCATCAGTCATCGCTTCGGCTTGCCCTTTTTGCAATACGATGCTTACTGACGGGGTAAAACTTCAGGAAAGGGATGCCGAGGTCCAGGTCTTGGATATAGCAGAAATGGTTGCTGCCTCCCTGGCCATTTAGGAGTCGGTTACGACTTGCTGGCACCCGCATGTTGGCTTTCTCTCGAAATTTCCCTCTAGGACTGGATATGATATACTCCCTGTTATCTGGATAAGTGTTGCACTTGTCCGAACCCAACATCCGGTTGCTTTTTTCAGGAGATTTATGGGTATTGGCAATCCAGATGGGCTACAGAGGCCCGGGAAGGAAGGAATCCCCCGCCTGGGTTCAGGAAGGCAGGGAAAAAAATATCAAATTTCTAACAAGTAAGTGTGGGATATTTGTATATGGGCTATATTGGAGCCCCGAAAAGGAAAAATTCATAATAATAAAGATGACCGAAGAAAAGAGCCTGAATTTTATTGAAGAGATTATTGAAGAAGATCTGAAGGCAGGAAGGTGTAAGCAAATCATTACCCGTTTTCCGCCCGAACCTAATGGATACCTTCATATTGGACATGCCAAGAGCATTTGCCTCAATTTTGGTCTGGCCCTTAAATACCAGGGTGCCACCAACCTGCGTTTTGACGACACCAATCCCGTGACGGAAGAAACCGAATATGTCGATAGCATCAAAAATGATGTCAGATGGCTGGGCTTTGAATGGGCCCACGAATTCTACACCAGTGATTATTTTGAGGACCTGTATTTACTGGCGGTAAAACTCATTCAAAAGGGACTTGCCTACGTGGATGATTCCACTCCTGAAAAGATCGCGGCAGAAAAAGGCACCCCGACCCAACCCGGTATTGAAAATGAATACCGGAAAAGAACTCCCGAGGAGAACCTGCGCTTATTTGAGGAAATGAGGGCGGGTAAATACAAGGATGGCCAAAAGGTATTGCGCGCCAAAATTGATATGGCGGCTCAAAATATGCACATGCGTGATCCGATCATGTACCGGATCAAGCATGCCCACCACCATAGAACGGGTGATAAATGGGTAATTTATCCCATGTACGACTTTGCACATGGCCAAAGCGACAGTATCGAAGGAATCACCCATAGCATTTGTACCCTGGAATTTGTGCCTCACCGGCCTTTATATGACTGGTATATCCAAAACCTGGAAATATTTCCGTCCCGGCAATACGAATTTGCAAGGTTGAACATGACCTATACGGTGATGAGCAAACGGCGGCTGTTGCAACTGGTGAACGAAGGTCATGTATCAGGTTGGGATGATCCCCGGATGCCTACAATTTCTGCTTTTCGCAGAAAGGGATATACCGCCTCCAGCATAAGGACTTTTTGCGATAAGATCGGGGTGGCCAAAAGAGACAACCTGATTGACATCAGCCTGCTTGAAGTCTGCCTCAGGGAGGAATTAAATGCTACTGCTCCCAGGTTAATGGCAGTACTGAAACCTGTCAAATTCATTATTGATAATTATCCGGCCGGATTGACCGAAGAGTTGCAGACTGAAAATCTTCCGGGCGATCTGGAACATACCCGAAGTGTTACTTTTTCCCGGGAGTTCTGGATTGAAAGAGATGATTTCACGGAGGAACCGCCTAAAAAGTGGTTCCGGCTCGCACCGGGGGCCATGGTGCGACTGAAAAGCGCCTATATAATCCGGTGTGACCGGGTGGTAAAAAATGAAGCGGGAGAGGTGACGGAACTTCATGGGACCTATTTTCCGGAAAGCAGGAGCGGCAGTGACTCCAGTGGCCTTCATGTGAAAGGCACGATTCATTGGCTGAGCGTGGATCATGCCCTGAAGGCCGAAGTACGGCTCTATGACCGGCTCTTTACGGTCGAAAACCCGGCCATGGAGGAAGGCGACTTCAAGGATTTTATCAACCCGCATTCCCTGGAAATAATTGAAGATGCACTGGTGGAACCCTCTGCTGGAAAGGCAGTTCCGGGAACCCGCTATCAGTTCATCCGAAACGGATATTTTTGTGTAGATATGGATTCCTCGGATTCCCGGCTGGTTTTCAACCGGACAGTTACCTTAAAAGACAGTTTTAAGAAATAGGGATCACTGGTGGGATCTTTTCCTGGAATTCCTCCTTTGTCCGCCGCTGAAAAGGGTCCTGCAGGGCCAGATTAGGCTTATTTATAGTCCTATTTATAGACGTCTTTATCTTTTCGGAATTTTTGCTGCATCATCTTATTGAAGGCGCTGTCCGCGCCCATGAGCAGGATGACCAGGGAGCCTCTTTCCCTGGCATAGGGATTGGTAATACTATCCAGGTATGCCACGGATTTAAAGTCCTTGATGAACGGGTGAGTCATCTCTTTTTGGTCATCAGTTATGAGCAACAAATTGGTGATATACTGTTTCTTGGGAAGCCATAGCAGGAAACTGCCATTATCGCTGTGGCCTTCCGGAAGACCCAGACGGTGCCCGTAATATTGTATGGCACCCGCCTCCCCATAATTGTCGCAGAAAATAAAGGTGTGTGCTTTCTGGGTACTGTCCAACTGGTCATAAGCTTTTGTGGCCTTTTGTGCCATCTCTCTCCATCCCAGCATATCTGCAAAATCCTGGGGCAGAGGATGATTGCGAAGATCCTCCCAGCGGAGCGTCCCGGTCTTTGCAGCTCCTATCTGCTGGTAAATCCGGTCCAGCCGGGCTGGTTTGGCAATGGGCAGCATTATGGGGAGGAATAACAGTCCCAGCACCAGGGTGAAGGTAACCATACCCAATCTCCATGCCCTGGTCCGGTTTTGGGAAAAACTTTCCAGGTGGTAGGATCCAAATCCAAAAAGCAGGGGATAGATACCCAGCGAATAATAATTCTTGCCATGCAGGATCAATAATAAGGCAATCACCCAGAAGTAAGCCCACGCAAAGGGCCGGTATTTCCTGCCCTTGAATGAAAAACCTGTGTAATACAAACCTGCGATCCACACAAAGGCTGCAGGCAGATTCATAATCAATTGGTCCTTGAGAAAGCTGGAATGGGATACATATTGAAGTTGCCTTTGATCCAATTGCCTCATGTGTACCATTATAGGAAAATGGTGCAGGTATTCCCAAATCGCGGTAGGCAGGAATATGAGACCTCCCAGGATGCATGCAAAATAAAAGTGCCGGTTCCCGAAAACCTTTCTTTCCCTGGTGAGTGCGAGGCCCAGGAAAAGGCTCACCACAAATAGCCCCACGGAATACTTGCTCAGCAATCCCAGGCCGATACAGATCCCCATATAATACAGGTATGAGTTCTTTTCGGTCTGAATATAGCGAAGGACGCTATAGGAAATCAGGGTCCAGAATAAGATTTCTGGGGCATTCGGCTGGAATAGGAAAAATACCCGAAGGTAGGCACCGAACAGGAAGGCAAGGAAGGTGAGGAACATGGCAAACCGACCTCCGCCCAGCCTTTCGATAATTCTGAAGGTGAAAAACATGGTGACGACTCCCATCAGGCTGGGCCAGAGTTTAATCCAGAACATTCCATTGCCCAATATCCGGGTCAGCCAGGCAAAAATGGAGAGCACCGGAGGGATTTCCAGGTACCCGAATGCCATGTGGTGACCTTGGGCCAGGTAAAGCAGCTCATCTCGGTGCGGCTCGTAAACCGGGCTTTGTAGAAGGTAGGGAATGACGAGGCGAATGGCACACAGGAAGAATACAAAGGACCGGTTTTTTTTCATGGCATGAATTTTTTTCTGATTAAAATCTCCAACTGGATTATATTGATGGGGCCCGGCCCCCTTCCCTTTAAATTCCCCTACAAGATGGTTTCTTTTTGAAAAAGGAGTCCAAATTACACAAAATTCCCGCCTGGTCAAAACGTTCAAATAATCACACGATATCCTTTTCTCCTGGCCCGATCCACCCTGTTTTTGAATATGCAGTAAGCGCCCGCCGCCGTGTGATTCAAAAAATCTCAGTAATTTGATCCCCAAACAAAAAAAACTGATATGGGAAAAATTACTTTCGGAACCTTTAAGCGATTTAGGTTTCATTTGGTAGGATCATTAGCCGGGATCCTGGCTTTTTCGGGTACCCTTACCGCACAAAATACGCCGGCTCTATCTGATTCAACCGTCCTGCTGGGCAAGTGGGATATCACGGTCAATATAGACGGCAAGGCATTACCTTCCTGGCTGGAAGTGCACCACTCGGGTCTGCGGATGCTGGTGGGACGGTTTGTGGGAACCGGAGGCAGCGCGCGTCCGATTTCACGGATCTATTTCAAAGATGACAAGATGAGCTTTTCGATTCCTCCCCAATGGGAACCCGAAGACCGAAACCTTGAGGTGGAAGGGGTGCTGAAGGATGGTCAGTTAAGTGGAACGATGACCTTCAGCAATGGGCATCAATACACCTGGGTGGGAAAAAAGGCGCCCCTGCTTAGAAGGAAAACCAAGCCGGTTTGGGGAAAGCCCATTCATCTATTTTCCGGTACCAGCATGAAGGAGTGGCATACGGACGGCCCCAACCAGTGGATCGTACAATCCGGAATGTTGCGCAGTCCCCATTCCGGGTCCAATCTGATCACCAACCGGAAATTCCGGGATTTCAAGCTTCATATAGAATTCAGGTATCCGAAAGAGAGCAACAGTGGAGTATATCTTCGGGGGCGGTATGAGATACAGGTAATTGACAGTAAGGGCCAGGAACCATCCAGCGTACTCCTGGGCGGGATTTATGGATTTCTTACCCCCAGTGATATGGTGGCCAAGGCCCCGGGAGAATGGCAGAGCTTTGATGTGACCCTGGTAGGCCGGATGGTAACAGTGGTGGCCAATGGGAAAACCATAATCTGCAACCAGGAGATCCCAGGTGTAACCGGTGGCGCAATTGACAGTGATGAAGGTGCCCCAGGTCCGATTATGCTCCAGGGGGACCATGGACCGATTGATTACCGAAATATCATCATTACCCCGGCAGAATAGCCGGATTTTTTCTCCGGGGTGACTCGCCGGTCACCCCGGAGATTACTAAATCTGACCGGAATTTTTCAATTCGATCACCTCGCAATTCTTGATATCCTTTCCCT